>JBIJCD010000297.1:0-4869 GCA_044344895.1 Pirellulales bacterium
GTCGGCGAGCTGGACGTCGGCCTCCGTGACGCCACCCACCGTGGCCTGGAGCACGCGGATCTTCACCTCGGGATGATCGAGCTTCTCGAGCTCCTTGAGGATCGCCTCGATCGAGCCGCGGACGTCTGCCCGCAGGATGAGATTGAGCGTCGGGGCCTTCTGGGTGCCAAGACGATCGAGCAGGTTCTCGAAGGTGACGTGCACCGGGGCGCTGACAAGGTTGCTGTGGCGGCGGATGTCGCTCCGCTTGACCGCCACCTCGCGGGCCATGGCAATCGAATCGACCACCTGGAACCGCTCGCCGGCCCCCGGCGGCACGTCGAGGCCGCTGACGAACACCGGCACCGACGGGCCGGCCTCGGTGATTTTTCGCCGCGTGAGGGTGTCCTGCATGGCCTTCACATGGCCGCTCGCCTCGCCACACACGAGCGCGTCACCCACCTTGAGCGTGCCCTTTTGCACCATCAGACAGGCGACCACGCCGCGACCCTCGTGGATCGAGGCGTCGAGGCAGACGCCCGCCGCAGTTCGCTCCGGGTTGGCCCGCAGGTCGTGCAGCTCGGCGATCGTCAGCAGCGTGTCGAGCAAGCCGTCGACGCCGTCGCCGGTGACGGCACTGGTCTTCACCACCTCCGTCTCGCCGCCCCACTCGGTGGGCAGCAGCTCGTTGGCCGCGAGCTGCTGGTAGATCTTCTGCACGTCGGCACCGGGCAGGTCGATCTTGTTGATGCACACGACGATCGGCACGTTCGCCGCCCGGGCGTGGCTGATCGCTTCCTCCGTCTGGGGCATGACGCCGTCGTCCGCCGCCACGACGATCACGGCACAGTCGGTCACGTTC
The DNA here is from genome assembly GCA_044344895.1 of Pirellulales bacterium. GTDB lineage: Bacteria > Planctomycetota > Planctomycetia > Pirellulales > UBA1268 > CAMCQY01. Next base: position 842 of record JBIJCD010000297.1, read on the forward strand.
GCACCGCGGGCCCGCATCTGCGTGAACGCCTCGTGACCGGGGGTGTCGACGAAGGTGATCGGCCTGCCGTTGCGCTGCACCGTGTAGGCCCGCATGTGCTGCGTGATGCCGCCGCTCTCCCGTGAGGCGACGTTGATGCCAAGGATACGGTCGAGCAGCGAGGTCTTGCCGTGGTCCACGTGGCCGAGGAACGTCACCACCGGCGCCCTGGTCACCCGCAGCGCGGGATCTTCATCGACCGCGTCGAAGCCGGCCAGGAGATCCTTTTCGAGGTCCTCGGCCGTCTTCACGTCGAGCTGCACGCCGAGTTCGGCCGCCAGCAGCTCCACCGTGTCACGATCGAGCGACGACGCCATGCTCGGCATCGAGCTCATGCCGAAGGTCAGCAGCTTCCTGAGCACCTCGCTGGCGGGCATGCCGATCGCTTCGGAGAAGGCGCGGACGGTGCAGGGCACCTGGATCGAGGCGTTGGTCTTCCGCGGCGCCGCCGTCGAGACCGTGGCCCCGCGCCGCGGCCGGGAGCCCCGGCGCCGACGCCCGCCTCCATCGTCGTCGTCGCCCCGCGACTCGGTCACCCGCTTGCGATTGAGCTGCCGCAGTTCGCGGCCGCCGAGCAGGTCGTCGGGCTTGGCGGTGTGCGGACGGACAGCCCTCCGCGGGCGGGAGCCCGGCTCGGCCGGCGGCAACGGCGGCGCGGCGCCTCCGGCGGCGCCGCCACGGATGCCCAGGCCACCCGGCCGGGGACGAGGCCCATCCGCCTGCCGCTGCTCGTGCTTGCGCATGTGCTCGGCCAGCGGCTTCGCCCCACCGGCCTTGGCGCTGCGGATGGCGTCCAGCGGCAGCTTGACGTCGGGTTTTTGCGCGGCCGGTTCCTGCGCCGTCGGGCGAGCCACCGGCGGCCTGCCGGCCGCGGGCAGCGGGGGCAGCTTGAACGCGGGCCGGGGCACCGGCTTGCTGCCATCACCCGTCGGCCTGAGGCCCGCCGGCCGGGGCCGCGGCTCGGCCGGCTTCGCCGGCGCGGGCTCTGCAGGTTTGGGCCGAGCCGCGACGCCCGCCGGGGCGATGTAGTCCTCGCGGCGAAGCGTCGAACCGGGCCGTGGCTCGCCGGCCGCCGACACCGGAGCCTTCGTCGTGCCGGACGCCGCCGCACCACCGGCGGCAGGACGCTCAGGCGGCCTCGATTTGCCGGCGATGAATTCTTTGAGCTTGGCGACCTCCTCGTCGCTCATGCTCGCGAGGGCCGAGCCCTTGTCCTGGATGCCGGCGCGTGCGCACAACTCGACCAGCTCCTTGCTGTCGATCTTCAGCTCTTTCGAGAGTGTGTAAATGCGTACCGCCACGCCGAAACCTCCGTGCCGGAATGCTCCGGCCACCCGCCTCACGATCCCATTCCGACCGACGCCCGACCCGACCTCCAACCATCATCCACCGCATGCAATGCGGCCCCGCCGCGCCGACGATCACGACTCCGCCGGCGGCACCGCCTCCGCGACGGGCTGCGCGGCGCGGGCCGCCGCCTCCGCCGCATCGGCGTCGGCCGTGGCCTTCGCGATGCGGTCGCTCTCGCGCTGCTTGCGCCGCTCGTCCGCCGCGGCCGCTTCCGCCATCGAGGCCCGCTTCTCCGCCTCGGCGACGATCGCGTCCACCGCCTCCGCCGTGAGCCCGCCCATCTCCATCAGGTCGTCGGGCTCGATCACCGACAGGTCATCGTACGACAGAAAGCCCTCGCCCACGAGCCGCTCGGCCACCGACTCGTCGAGCCCCTCGATGGAGGAGAACCCGGCGACGGCCCGCTCGATCTGCTGGTCGAGCTCCTCGCGGGTCATGATCTCGATGTCCCACCCGCACAGCTTGCTGGCGAGCCGCACGTTCTGACCGCGGCGGCCGATCGCCAGCGACAGCTGATCCTCGCGGACAAGCACGATGCCGCGGCCGAGCATCTGGCAGAGGATGACCTCGTCGACCTCGGCCGGCTGCAACGCGTTTGGCACGAGCACCTGCAAGTCGTCGCTCCAGCGAACGATGTCGATCCGCTCGCCGCCGAGCTCCTCGACGATGTTCTTGATGCGGTTGCCGCGAACGCCGACACAGGCGCCCACGCAGTCGATGCGATTGTCGCTGCTGATCACCGCCACCTTGCTGCGGTAGCCCGGCTCGCGGGAGATCGCGCGAATCTCGATGACACCGTCGGCGATCTCGGGAATCTCCTGCTCGAACAGCCGCTGCACCAACTGGGGGCGGATCCTCGACAGGATGATCTTCACGCGGCTGCCGACCTTCCGCACCTCGAAGATCGTGGCCCGAATCCGCTCGTTGACGTGGTAGCTCTCGCCGGGAATCTGCTCGCTGCGCGGCAGGATCGCCTCGGTGCTGCCGAGCTGGACGGACGCGGTGGCGCCCTCGATGCGGGTCACCATTCCCGACACCATCTGCCCGATCTGCTCCTCGAATTCGTCGTGGATCGCGTCCCGCTCCGCCTCGCGGATCTTCTGGATGATCACCTGCTTGGCAGTCTGGGCGCCGATGCGGCCGGAGAGTTCCGCCGTGTCGATCTCGACACCGTCATGGGTCCCCGAGAGCCGGCCGCTGTCCCGGTCGATCGCAATCGTGATCTGCGCGGTCTCGCCGTACTGCCTGGCCAGGGCCGTGACGAGCGCCGACTCGATCGCCTGGAAGACGATCTCCTTGTCGATGTTCTTGTCGCGGTGGATGGCGTCGACGATGCGGAGGATTTCTTCTGGCTTCATGGCTCTCTCGGACGGACACGTGACCGCGGCCGCGGCGGGATCCTGCGCCCGACCGTAGTCCCGCACTCAACGCTGCTTCCCGTGCTGCTTCATGTCGCAAACATACCGTCGGCGCCTGGCAGCAGCAGAACTGCCGACATGGCCGACGCCATACGACATGGGCTCCAAAACACCCCGCGACGGGTGCATGGAAACAGGTCCGCGTTACCAGACGCCTCTCGAACTCGACGCAACCCGTGGAAAGTACGGCACCTGCGTCAAATTGTCAAGAAGCGGCGGCCCGGATCAGCACCGATCCCGCCTGCCCCTGAGGGGTTACCGCCGAGGAGAGGAATACCGTCCCGGCGGCGTCGCCCCGGCGGGCGGGACGGATGCGGCACTCCGGATCGGGGACATCGTAGTTGAGCAGCGGGAACAGTTCGCCATGCCGGGCCGCCAGCAGGCTGCCCACGCACTCGACCAGGCCGCTGCCGCCGCCCAGGTTTCCGAAGTGACTCTTCGCCGCGACGAGCGGAATGGCCGCCGCTGCCGGGCCGAGGGCCTCGTGCAGGGCCGCGGCCTCCTCGCGATCACCGACCACGGTGCCGGCACCATGGGCGTGGATGTGCGAGACGTCGGCCGCCGTGAGGCCGGACATCTCGACCGCCCGGCGGATCGCCAGCGTCAGCGCCCGCTGCTTCAGCCCCACGCCACCGGCGACGCCCGCGTTGCGGGCCGCATGGCCGATGATTTCGCCGTGGATCGCGGCACCGCGGGCCACGGCGTGCCCCCGCTCCTCGAGGATCAGGACCGCGGCCCCCTCGCCGAGCACCATTCCCTTCCGCTCCCTGTCGAAGGGGCGGCTCCACCGCGTCGCATCACCATCCCCGAGCGCTACCTGCTCGCTCTGCAACGCGTGCACCGTCTTCATCGGGTGCACCCGTGTGCCCGTGGCCCCGGCGACCATGATGTCGGCGGCGCCCCGCTGGATCGTGACGACGGCCTCCCCCACGGCAAGATGCCCGCTGGCCTCGCGAAGCGTCAGCGAGTTGCTGGGGCCGCGCAGGTCGTTGTAGATCGCGATGTGGCTGGCGGGCATGTTGGGCAGGTACTTGAGCAGCCACAGCGGCGTCAGCTGCGGCATGCCGTCGGTCGCCCACCGGTCGAAGTCGAAGGTCCCGTCGGCGGCGCGGCACTTGGCGACGCTGGCGGTGAAGTCCTCCGGCAGCGTGAGCATGTAATCGGAGCCGAACACGCAGCCAAACCGCTCCGGCTGGACGCCGGCCATGCCGACCAGGCCGC
>JBIJCD010000298.1:0-4861 GCA_044344895.1 Pirellulales bacterium
CGACGCGGTCCGTGGCGGTGCGCTCGGGGAGGCCTTTCCCGTCCGGCAGGCGTATGCCTGCCCGAACACAGCCGCTTGGCGAGCTCCCGCTCGCTGGTGCTGGCGTCGCATCCATGCGACGCGGTTCGTGGTGGGGCGTGGGGCATGCTTTCTTCTTCCGTCGCGGTGTCCGTGAGGGGCCGACCGTGTCCCGAGAGCCGGCGTAGCTGACGAGCGCAGCCATGGATGGCGGAGCGAAGTCAGCTTCGAGAGAGCGAAGGCCAGGATGGCCGAAGCGAACGTCCGGCGACGGGGCACGGTCGGCCCCGAACCGCCGCCAAGCGATGGCGGCCGTGTGGGCACTCCGGTTTTGGCCGGCGCGCAGCCAAGAAGGGATGGCACGGGCTGTCGGGACCGGCGCGTGCTAGAATCGCGGTCATCGCCAGCGAGCCTTTTGACCTCACGTCCTCCCCATGCCGACACTGCTCGACGAGATCGTGGCCCGCAAGCGGGAAGAGGTGGCGGCAGCCAAGCGGCTGTGTGACACAGCCACCCTGTCGAAGCAGCTTGCCGCAGCGCCGCCCGTGCGGGATTTCTTCGCGGCGGTCTCGGTGCCCGGTGGCATCAGGCTGATCGCCGAATTCAAGCGGCGCAGCCCGTCGGCCGGTGAGATCCGCCCGGGGGCGACGGTGGAGCAGGTGGTCCGTGGCTACGCGGCCGCCGGGGCGTCGGCCCTCTCCGTGCTCACCGATCGGGAGGGCTTCGGCGGCAGCCTCGACGACCTGCGGGCCGCCCGCGCCGCCGTGCCGCTGCCGGTGCTTCGCAAGGAGTTCGTGGTCGATCGGCACCAGGTGGTCGAAGCCCGCGTCCACGGCGCCGACGCGGTGCTCCTGATCGCCGAGTGCCTCGACGACTGCCACCTCCGCAGCCTCTATCGCGAGATCATCGACCTCGGCATGACGCCGCTGGTGGAACTGCACGACGCCGAGCATCTCGAGCGGGTGCTCGACCTCGGCGCGACCCTCGTCGGCATCAACAACCGCGACCTGCATACCATGACGACCGACCTCGACCGCGTCCTGCGGTTGCGGGACCGGGTGCCTCCCCACTGCCTGGTCGTCGCGGAGAGCGGGATCCGCAGCCGGGCCGACGTCGAGCGGCTGGAGCAGGCCGGCATCGGTGCGATGCTCGTCGGCGAGTCACTCCTGCGCAGCCCCGACCCCGCCGTCGCCGCCGCCGCCCTGCTGGGCCGCTGAGGCGGTGTGGTTCCTGACGAACCGGTAGCCCATCCCGCGGACGGAGAGGAAATGCACCGGCCGCGAAGGGTCGGCCTCGAAGTACTTCCGCAAGTTGAGCATGAAGGTGTCGACGGTGCGGGTGGCGGGCGCGCGGGCCATGCCCCACACCCGGCGGAGCAGGTCGCTGCGCGACGCCACCGTGCCCTCGTGCTCGATGAGGTATTTGAGCAGTTTCATCTCCAGGTTCGTGAGCCGGACGGGGCGGTCTCCGCTGCGGGCCTCCCAGGTGTCGAAGTTCACCTCGGCGTTGCCAAACCGGTAGACCGCGGATTCCCGGGCGGCGCCGGCCACGACCGGCGGGGTGCTGACGCGGCGGCGCCTGGCCAGCAGGTTGCGGACGATCGACATCAGCTCGTCGAGGTCGAACGGCTTCTGCAGATAGACGTCGGTGCCGGCGTCGAAACCGCGGATCCGGTCCTCGACCAGGGTCCGCGCCGTGAGCATGACGACCGGCACGTCGTTGCCCTGCCGGCGGATCGCTTCGCAGACGTCGTAGCCGCTCATGCCCGGCAGCATCAAATCGAGCACGACGAGGTCGACCGGGGCGGGTTCGGCGACGCCCGCCGCCGATTCGGCCACCGGGGCGACCGCCGCCAGGGCGGCCTGGCCGTCGCCCGCCACCGTCACCGTGAAGCCCTCGGCTTCGAGGTTGTACTTGATGCCGATCGCCAGGTGCTCTTCGTCCTCGACGACGAGAATGTGCGGCATGGGACGCCCGCGGCGGCACCGCGGCCGGGAGGCGGATCGGGAGGGGCTAGCCTCCCATGCTACCGCGCCAGCACGGCCCGCGGCTTGGGCGCCCGGGCGTAGCCATGGTCGATGAACCATTCCCAGGCGTCCTGCGCGGCGGCCTCGAAGGGCCGCCGCGTGTAGCCGAGTTCGGCCTCGGCGCGGGCGCAGGAGAAATTGTGCGGCAGCATCGACATGCCCGTGGCCGCGGAGTTGACCGGGAGTTCGCGGCGCATGAGGAGGCCGGCGACATCGCCGCACCAGCCGGCCACGTGTACCAGCGGCACGGGCGCGACACCCAGCGGCTGCATGCGGCCCGACAGCCGGGCGAAGATCCGCCAGGCGTCGAGGTAGGAGAGCGGCTCGCCGCCGAGGATATAGCGGCGGCCGGTCCGGCCCTTGGTCATCGCCGCGAGGATCCCCTGGGCGACGTCGCGGACGTCGACGAAATCGTTGGAGCCCGGCGGCGCGAACGTGCCGCGGCCCGCCCCCACCTCCAGCAGCATGCGGCCGCTCGATGGCTTCCAGTCCCACGGGCCGATCATGTAGACGGGGTTGACGATCACGGCGTCGAGGCCTCGCTCGACCTCCTCGAGCACGGCGGCCTCGGCCTCGCGCTTCGTCACCACGTAGGGGCACTCGAGCATGCCGCCGGGCCGCGTCTCCTCGTCGGCCGGCGCGCCGTCCGGCCGCAGTCCGAGCGCGTCGACGCTGGACACGTGGACCAGCCGGGCACCAGCCCGCCGGGCCGCCCGCGCCACGATCCTCGTGCCCTCGACGTTCACACGCCGCATCTCGTCGAGGTACCGCCAGCCGACGTGCACCATGGCCGCGGAATGGACGACGCACGCAGCGCCGTCGACGGCCCGCTCCATGCCCGCCTGGTCGAGCAGGGCCGCGGCTGCGGTCTCGATCTGCAGGCCGGCCAGCGGCCTGCCTGCAGAGCCGCCGTCGGGCCGCACGAGCACCCGCACCCGCCGGCCGCGGTTGAGCAGCAAGCGGATGACGTTGTTGCCCACGAGCCCGGTGCCGCCCGTGACGAGGCAGTCGGCCTGCGGGGGCGGCGTTGTGTCGCCGCGTGCTGACGAGATCATCTCCGAACCTCCTGCGATCGCACCGGGCCAGCCGGGGCGGTCGAGTCGTCCGTGACGAAACGTCATCCTTTTCCGGCTGGAATCCTACATCGGAAAAAGACCGCACGGACTTGCGGGCAGTGGAGCCGGCTGCCGGCGTTGACGAACCGGCTGGTTGGGCCGAAGATGCCTGCCGCGCTGGAAACCCCTGCCGACACTCGGTTTCCGGCGGCCGTGCGGGCCACCGCCACGGCCGCACCCCCCGGGATGGAACCTGCCGTGGCGGAACTCACCGTTCGACCAGTGGACACCCGCTCCGAGCGGCAGCGGTTCATCCGCCTGCCCTGGCGGATCTACCGGGACGACCCCTGCTGGATGCCCCCGCTGATCATGTCGCAGGAGGAGCTCCTGGGCTTCCGGCCGCACCCGTTCTACGAGCGGTCGAAGAGCCGCTCGTTCCTGGCCACGCGGGGCGGTCGGGACATCGGCCGAATCACAGCGATCGTCAACGCAGGCCACATCGACCGCTACAAGGAGCAGCGCGGCTTCTTCGGCTTCTTCGAGTGCGATGACGATGCCGAGGCGGCCCGCGGGCTCTTCGGCGCCGCCCGCGACTGGCTGCACGCCCAGGGCATGCAGTCGATCCGCGGGCCCGTCAACCCCTCGCTCAACTACGAGTGCGGCCTGCTCATCGAGGGCTTCGACACGCCTCCCTTCTTCATGATGACGCACAACCGGCCCTGGTACGCCGGGCTGATCGAGGCCAACGGCTTCGGGAAGGTCGAGGACCTCTACGCGTTCTGGGGCAAGACATCGATGCTCGCCTCGCTCGACTCGAAGCTCGGGGTGATGGTGGAGGGTGTGAAGGAGCGATTCGGCGTGAAGGTCCGCCCGCTCGACCGCAGCCGCTTCGACGACGAGGTGCGGATGTTCCTCGACATCTACAACTCGAGCCTTGGCGGCACCTGGGGCTTCGTGCCGCTGACTGCGGGCGAGGTGCGGCACATGGCGGCGAGCCTCAAGCACCTGATCGTGCCCGAACTGGCGCTCGTGGCCGAGGTCGACGGCAAGCCGATCGGCAGTGTCTTCTGCCTCCTCGACTACAACCCCCGGATCAAGCAGATCGACGGCCGGCTCTTTCCGTTCGGATTCCTGCGGCTCCTCTGGAACAAGCGGGCCATCAAGCGGATGCGGGCGATCAGCACGAACGTCATCCCCGAGTACCAGGCGTGGGGCGTCGGGCTGGTGCTCCACGCGGCCCTCGTGCCGCGGCTCTACGACTGGGGCATGAAGGAGGTCGAGTTCTCGTGGGTGCTGGAGAGCAACCACCTCTCGAAGCGGACGCTCGAGCGCGGCGGGGCGCTCGTCACCAAGAAGTACCGGATCTACCAGGACGATCCGCCGTTTCCCAAGGCCTGATGCGGCTCCCGGATGAGCCTCGCGTCCGGGGCCTTTTTTTCCGTTTCCTGCCCGCGGGCCGTCAACGGCGGAACCGACGGAAGCCGCGGGCCGGGCGTTGGTACGAGCCGCGCTGGATGATCGTGCCGGCCCCGCCTCCGCCCCCCACGAATCCGCCCACGCTCACGCCGGAGCGGGAGGAATTTCGTACGGGCGTGTTGAAATAGGGCCAGACGCTCCGTCCCTCGCGCTGTGCCCGATCCCACTGCTGCGCGCCGTAGTTGATGCCCGACAGGTTGAAGCTCGAATAGGGATTGCGCGGCCCGGCGGCTTCGGCCCGGCCGCCGAGCCCGGCCAACCCCAGTGCGGACAAACCCAGCGCGG
>JBIJCD010000300.1:0-4859 GCA_044344895.1 Pirellulales bacterium
GCGATCTCGCGGGCCACCGCCCGACTGGCCTCGCCCGGCTGGTCGTAGACGGTGACGGGCAGCCGCTCGACGGTGTGCACGTGCGGCAGCGGGCCGCGATAGATCGGGGTGGAAGGGGTGGGCGTCGCTGCGGGCTTGGCTGCGGGCATGCAGGGCTCCTCGGGCGTCGGCGTCTTCAGGAAGGCGTGGTCGGATGAAGCGTGTGTGGGGGATGCGCGTGCGGGATCAGTTGGCGGACGGCGACAGTTCGCGGATGCGGAGGTTGCGGAACTCGACCGGCGCGCCCTCCGACTCCAGGCACAGGAACCCGGTGGCCGGGTTGCACGCGGCGCCGCCGGAAACCTGGTGGCCGTTCACCCAGAGGCGGACCTCGCCGTCGACCGCGCGGACAAAGTAGTGGTTCCACTCCGGCGTGCCGCGGGAATGCTGGGCCGTCGGGAAGCTGCGGCTGCCGTTGGGAGAGAGCGGCGGGAAGGGCTTCATCGTCGACGTGCCGACGGGGAAGACGTCGCCGTGCGTCGTGAACCAGTCGGCTTTCTTGCCGGAGGATTTTTCATACTGCTCGGTGTAGCCGTGGTCGAGGATCTGCACCTCGATGCCGCCGCGGGGCAGCTTGCCCGGCGGCACGTCCTTGAGCGCCGCCGCGGGCGCCCAGAGGAAGACCCCCGAGTTGCCCCCGGAGGCGAGGTGCCGCCAGTCGAGGGAGAGCTCCAGGTTGGTCACGGGGAACTTCGTGCGGATCACGCCCACGGGCTGGCCCGTGCAGTGCACGCCGCCGTCCTTCCAGGTCCATGTGCCGGGCTTGTCGGCGGTCGGGAGGTCGCAGTTGACGTTCGTGAAGTCGTCGGCGCCGAGGTCACGCCAGCCGGCGCCAGCGGTGTCGGCCGCGGCGAGCTCACGGATGAAGACGTTGCGGACGTGCAACGGTGCCCCGTGCGTCTGGATCTGGATCGGCCCGCGGGCCGGCAGCGGCTGGCCCTTCTCGAACGAGTTGGCCAGCGGCTGGTTGTCGACGACGGTCTTGTCGTTCAAGACCACGGTCACGCGGTCGCCCTTCATGAGGATGCGGGCGGCGTTCCAGGAGCCGATCGGGGCGTCCGCCTTCACGAGAGGATTCTTGGCGGGCGAATCGGGCGGGTTGTTCCAGAGGCCGCCCGAGCCCTTCTGGTTGCCGTGCTTGTTGTCGCGCTCGCAGTCTGGGTCCCAGATCTGCACCTGCGGGTTGCCCCGCAGGTAAATGCCGCTGTCGACGCAGGCGACGGGCAGCTTCCACTCGATCCGCAACTCGAAGTCGCCATAGTCGCGGTCAGTCGTCAGGTAGACGCCCTGGCCGTCGCTGACGATGACGCCGTTCTCCACCTTCCAGTGCTGGGCGAGGTCGGCGTTCCAGTCGGCCTGCCGCTTGGCCCGCTCCTCCGGAGTGCCCTCGGCCTCCTTGCGGGGATCGAGCGACGGGCGTCCCCGCCAGCCGGTGAGATCGCGGCCGTTGAACAGCGGCATGAAGCCGGCGGGGGGTTCCACGGCATGGCCCGTGGCCGACACGAGCGGTCCGGCGACAACGGCCAGTGCGAGGCACGCCGCGCGGAAAAGCAGGGGCATCGAGTCGGCGAGCACCGCGGCCCGCGAGCATCCGATCGTCATGGTCAACGCCTCCTCCGAAGGGTCGCGATCCAACCTGAAAAAAGCATATCCCGCGGCCGCGAGAGGTGGAACCGCCGCGCAGAAAAGCCCGCGTCGAAGCGGCTCGGGTCGTGGGGCATCCCGCCGCGGGATCGGCACGACCTGCACGATCGGACGAGGTCGATGCCGCGGCGACGATCCCCCGCCGGACCGGCGGATCACGGCGGCAGGATGCCGTGTTCCCGGAACTGCGCGACGTGATGCTTCCCGAGAGCGGGAGGCATCCCCGGCGGCTGCAGGTCGGCCGTCCACGTCCGCAGCTTCGCCTCGAGCCGGTTCGCGACGTCGGGCAGCGCGGCGGCGAGGTCGCGATCGGCCCGCTCGCCCTCGGGTGTCGTGACGTCGAAGAGCAGGGGCTTCTGGTCGCCGAGCACGAGCAGCTTGTGGGGAAACTCCTGGATCGCGGCCTGCGACATCCACCGCCAGTAGAGCGTGTCGTGCGGCGGGCGGGCGGACCGGCCGGTGAGGTGCGGCAGGAGGTCGACTCCGTCGAGCGAGTCGTCCCGCGGCAGTCCGGCAAGCGCGGCGGCCGTCGCCGCCACGTCGAGGCTGATCACCGGCTGGTCGAAGACCTGACCCGCGGGGATCGTGCCCGGCCAGGCGGCGAGGAACGGCACGCGGATGCCCCCCTCGGCGAGCATGCCCTTCTGGCCGTTGAGCGGCAGATTGCGGGAGCCATTCCAGGATTGCCTGCCCAGCGGCGCGCCGTTGTCGCCGATGAAGAAGATGAGGGTGTCGTCTTCCTGGCCCATGTCGCGGAGCGCCTGTCGGATCCGGCCCACGCCGTCGTCGATCGCCGCGACGAGCGCAAGCGCCTGCCGCCGCTCCTGAACCAGGGTTCGGGCGACTCCAGCGGCACGTGGGGCGCCATGTAGGCGAGATAGTGGAACCAGGGGCGATCGGGCTCAGCGGCGCGGCGGCGGAGAAACGACAGCGCCGCCTCCGTCTGCACGACGACGCGGCAGCGGACGTCGCGGACGAGGTGGGGAGGGTCGGCGAAGGCGGTGCCGTCGAGTGCGTGCGAGGCCGAGTAGTCGCGGCGGATGCCGTCGAAGTATTCCGCGAAGCCCTGGGCGTGGGGCGAGCAGGCCGGCAGCAGGACGTTCTTTCCGCCGCTACCCTCCCGTCGATCCTCCATGTCGAGGTGCCACTTCCCGCTCATGCCGGTGAGGTAGCCGGCGTCCCGCAGGCGCTCCGGGAGCGTGACAACATCAGGCTGGAGCGGGATGCCGTTGTGCTCCACGCCGCAGCGGTTCTGGTAGCGGCCCGTCATCAGGCCCGCCCGCGACGGCGTGCACTGCGGGGCAGTGACGTAGCCCCGCGTGAAGCGGACGCCGTCGCGGGCGAGCTGGTCCAAGTGCGGCGTGCGGACGTCGGCGTCGACGCCCTGCGCGCCGAGGTCGGCCCAGCCGTGGTCGTCGCTGAAGATCACGAGCACGTTTGGCCGCCGCTTGGCTTTGGAGCCCTGCGGCTCGGCCGCCGAGGCGGCTGCACCGGCCGCCAGCGACATGACGGCGAGCAGCGACACGATGATGGGGAAGGCGAGGACGCTGCCGATGCGACGGCTCATGGCTTGACCCCCGAAAAATCCCAGGCCTTCGTGCGGCCGCCCGCCGTGTAGCGGATCGACTGCACGTCGACGGGCTGCGTGCCGGCGGGCAGGTGCAGCCGCACGATCGCCGTCGTGCCGTCCACAGGCAGATCGAGGGAGACGTCCTGCCACTGGCCGCCCGCCGCCAGCGTGAAGGCCACGCCCTTGCGGTCGCGGGGCAGGTCCTGCTCCACGGTCGTCCGCCAGGTGATGGAGCCCTCGCCACCCGCGGCGGCCCGCACCCGCAGGTCGACGTGGATCGGTCCAGCGAGCTTCACCTGGGCGGTGCCGAGGTAGGGACGAGCGGCCGTGCCCTCGATGCGATACCCGCCGGCGATGGGCGTCGCCTTGCATTGCTGGGCGACGAGGCCCGCGAACGCGTCGGCGGGCTTCTCCGTCTTCGGGACCGGGCGGTAGGCCGGATTCGGCGCGGGCGCGAGCGCTCCTGTGTCGGCGACGAGCCGATCGATGAGGGCGTCGAGCTCTCTCACCTTGTCGGGCATCCGCGCCGCGAGGTTCGTCGTCTCGCCGAGGTCGTCCGCGAGATTGAAGAGCTCCCGCGTGCCCTCGTAGTCGCTCGGATGCTCCTCGTAGCGGCGGATCAGCTTCCAGTCGCCCAGGTAGGCGTTTACGCCGCCGCGCTTCGTGGGAAACCAGATGACGTAGGACTCCCGGGACGGCTGGCTTTCGCCGCGAAGCGTCGCGGCGTAGGAGACGCCGTCGATCGGGTGGTCGGGCCGGCGGGCCAGACCGGCCAGTTCGAGCACCGTGGGATAGACATCGGTGCAGCCCACGAGCGCGTCGCTCCTGCTGCCGGGCTGCACGCGGCCGGGAAACCGCACGATCAGCGGCACGCGGACGCCCCCCTCGTAGACCGTGCCCTTGCCGTCCCGCAGCGGCGCGTTGTTCGTCGGCGGCTTGTATCCGGCCCACTTCCGGTAGCTGGCGAGCGTGGGGTTGGCCGACTCCTGCTTCACCTTCGCGTCGCTTTTCTTGTCGGTCTGCGTGTTGCTGTGGGTGTTGCCGCCGTTGTCGCTCGTGAAGATCACGAGCGTGTCGTCGGCGACGCCGAGCCGATCGAGCGCGTCGAGCAGACGGCCGAGCGACTCGTCGACGCTCTTGAGCATCGAGGCCATGACGGGATTGGCTTGGCGGCCGCTCGCGTCGGTCCGCTTCGCCATCTCGGCGGTGAGGGGTTCCTTGTGGCCCCACGGGCCGTGCACGCCGTAGTGCCAGAGGTTGAGGAAGAAGGGCCGGTTCTTGTCGGCGGCGACGCTCGATTCGACGAACCGGATCGCCTCGTCGGTGAGCCGGTCGGTGATGTATTCGCCCGGCGGGCCGTCGGTGATCGTGCCAAAGAGCCGCTTCGCCCCCTGGGGAGGATCGGTGCCGGGAGGCGAGACGCCGTACGGCGAGAAGTAGCCGCCGGGCGGCCCCGGATCGGGATGGCAGTGGAAGGCGATGTCGAAGCCTTGCCGCTCGGGCCAGTGTGGCTCGGTGAGGCCGAGGTGCCACTTGCCGAAGTGGCCGGTGCGGTAGCCCGCGTCACGGAGCGCCTCGGCGAGCGTGTAGGCGGCCGGATCGAGGA
>JBIJCD010000299.1:0-4859 GCA_044344895.1 Pirellulales bacterium
TCGGCCTACGGAAGCGGTCGGGGTCGGCACGGCTGACGCCGTGGCATTCATTGACCGGCCCGACCTCCAGACTCTATTCTTTCGAGGCACACCTCTCCAAGACTTCTCGACCGCCCCCCTCCCCCCACACTCGAGGAACCGCGACGTGAGCCTGGGCGATGCCGGTGAGGGTACAGGAGTCGAATTCGCCACCGCGCGCGGCCGCAATTGGCCGACCCTGCGACAGTTCACCGTGTTCCTCGAAAACCGGGTCGGGCAGCTGCTCGAGGTCGTGAAGCGCTTCGATGGCTCGAGGGTGCGGATCGTCGCCCTGTCGATCAGCGACTCGGGTGAGTGCGCCTTCGTCCGGTTTCTCCTCAGCCACCCGGAGCAGGGTCGCGAAATCCTCGAACGGGCGGGACTCGCGCTCATCGAGAGCGATCTGATCGGCGTGGAACTGCCGGACGATGCCCAGCCGCTGCTGCGGATCTGCACCGCCCTGCTGCAGGCCGAGGTCAACATCATCCAAGCCTACCCGATCCTGGCGCGGCCCCGTGGCCGGCCGGCCGTCGCGCTGATGGTCGACAACACCGAGATGGGCCTCGAGACCCTCGCGAGCAAGGGCTTCACCACCATTACCGAATCGGATCTCGACGCCAACGACTGATCATGGTGCCTGCGCCATGAAAGCGATGGCTCACTCGAACATTCCGTCCGGCAAACCCTCGACGCTACGGACGACGATCTTCTGGATCGAATCCCAGGCGACGGCGGTGAGTGTCACGCTGCCGTCCGCAGCCTGGCTCGCGAAGAGGCCGTGTGTTCCGCCCGACCACCGCGGCTCGAACCACTTGGGCAGGACGACGCTCCCGCCGCTGAGGTGCAGTTCGACGATGCCGCCGTGCTCCACCTCCTGCCACAGCCGCATCACGAGGCTGCTGATCGAAACGGTCGATCCGGTGGGCGGTTCGCGGACCGGGACCTGGACGCGTTCATGTGAGCCTTCACCGGCGGGGGGCGGTTCGCCAGCCGCAGCCGGCGCGCCCGCCGGCAACGCATCCACCTCATCGTCCGGCTGCGTCTGGATCTCAGCCGCCCTCGCCGCCGCCTGCTGAGCCGAGACTTCACCCCGCGGCTGCGCGTGGGACGCCGCCGGCGCGAGCCCTGAATCGCCCACAGCCTGAATCTGGAAGGTGACGTGACACTTCGAGCACTTCGCCCTCTTTCCAGCCAGTGCAGCCGGCACGACGAGCCGATGCCCATTCGCGCAATGCACGACGATGGTCTCGCGGTTCGACTGGCTCGCAGGCTGCCCGCCGACTTCCAGTTTCCCCCAATCGATCGCCTTATCGTCGGCCATGCGCCTGCCACCTCGACCAGGGTGCGTGACTCGGATTCCGGCGAAGCCGCACCCACCGCATCCGCGGAAACCGCCGTCGGGATTGTACCCGACGAACGCCGAAGGGTTGCACTGACGTACCGTTTGCCGCGGTCGCCCAGCCAGCCTTGACGCAGTGCGGCCGGACTCTGAAACTGCCGCGGCGGCCACGCGGGGACTGCCGCCCATTGCGTCTCCTTGCCTCCGTGTCACGGAACCACTTCATGGCCATCAAGGTCCTTTGCCCCGGCTGCCGGACGCTGTTCACGGTCAGCGACAAGTTCGCCGGCCGCACCGGCCCCTGCCCGAAGTGCAAGGCGCCCATCACCATTCCCGCGACCTCCGTCAAAGAGGTGAAGATCGAGGGGCCAGAGGAGGAGGCCGCTCGCGCCGGCCGCGGGCCCACGGCACCGATCGTCTTCGAGGAGCATCCAATCCCGCGGGCGGCCTACGTGGCGGTGGGAGTGGCCGCCGTGGCGTCCCTGCTCATGGCCCTGATTGCGGGACGACTCCTGAAACCAGACGATCTCCCCGGGTGGCTGCTGGCCGCGGCGGCATTCGCGGTGGCGATGCCGGCCTGCTGGATCGGCTACGAGATCGTCCGCGACAGAAATCTCGCTCCCTACCGCGGCCGGCCGCTGTTCATCCGCACGCTGGCATGCGCCGCTGTTTACGCGGCGCTCTGGGGCGTGAAGGGCTTCCTGCCGCCCGACCTGACCAACGACATGTGGCCGTGGGTCTACCTCGGCCCGCCTTTCTTCTTCGCCGGCGCCCTGGCCGCGCTCGCGGCCTACGACCTCGACTGGGGCACGGGCGTGGCTCACTACTCGCTCTACGTCATGTTCACGGCCCTGCTGCGCTGGCTGGCTGGATTCATGCCGGTCTGAAACCGCTCGCCGTGGAAATGCCATGCCACTGGATCGCCTGCCTGAGTTGGCCTCGTTCGACTCGCACGCCGAGGGTGTCAGGATCCCGCCCGGCGTGACGGTGCCGCTTACGCAGCGGATGCGGCAGCTGCTCGACACACCCGAGATGCGACGCCTGGCCCGCGTCGGCCAACTCGGCTTGGTGGCGCTGGTCTACCCCGGCGCGGTGCATGGTCGGCTCGAACATTCCCTCGGCGTCTACCGACTGGGGCTCGAATTCCTGGCCCGACTGCGGCACGATCCCCGATTCGCCGCCGTGGTCGACGAGGCGGATGCCGCAGCGTTTCTGGTGGCGGCACTGGTGCACGACATCGGCCACTGGCCCTTCTGCCACCCGATCGAAGACGTCGGCCTGCCGCTTTTTCCTCGCCACGAAACGCTCGTGCGCGAGATTCTGGCCGACGGCGAGCCCGCGGACGTGTTGAAGCGGTCGTGGGGGATCGACCCGGGTCGCGTCGCGGCACTGATCGAAGGAACCGCCCCGGACCCGGCCGGCCGCGTCCTGCACTCGATGCTCTCCGGACCGATCGATGTCGACAAGATGGACTACCTGCGTCGCGATAGCCTCCACGCCGGGGTGCCCTACGGGCTGCACTTCGACGAGGAGCGGCTGCTGTCGAGCCTGTGCCTCGATCGCGAGGGCACGGCGTTGGCGATCACCGATAAGGGACGCACCGCGGCGGAGATGCTGGTCTTCGCCCGCTACGTGATGTTCAGCGAGGTTTATTGGCATCACGCCGTACGCAGCGCGACGGCGATGCTGCAACGGGCCGTGTGGCACCTGCGCGACCGCATCGACCCGCCGCGACTCGTACGGCTCGACGACGCGGGCTTCGTCGCCGCGATCTCGCAGCTGGCAGCCGGCACCGCGGCGGCTTCGCTCGTGAACGGGCTGTTCGGGGGCCGCCGTGTGCTGCACAAGCGGGTGGCGTCGTTCGATCCCCTCCGCCACCCGGCGATCCACCGCGCGCTGGCCGGCCGCTCCTATGCGGAGAAGGTCGCCGTGGCCGAGCGGCTGGCCGGCAGCCTTTTCGGCGCTCGCGGCGGTCGGGAGGATCACGCGTTGCTCATCGACGCGCCGCCCGCGGAAAGGGAGGTCGAATTCCGGCTCAGCATCCGCGAACCGGTGCGCGCAGCAGACGCAGACACCGCATTCCACTGGACGAGCTTCGCCGAGCTCTCGCCCGTCGTGCGCAGCCTGGCGCACGAGCAGTTCGACGACATCGTCAAACGGGTGCGGATTTTTGCCCCAGCCGAGATCGCCCCCGCCGTGGCCGGCCGCCCGGACCTCGAGGCTCTGATCCTCGAGGCGGCCGGGCCGCCGACACGGGTCTGAGTGCTGAGATCACTTGCCGGCGGGAAGCTTGCCTTGCTTGATCAGGGCACCGAACGTCGGCGAGCCGGCGTTGGCCGGGTCGCTCGGCAAGGCCGCGACCTCCGCCAGCACCTTCTTGATCTTGTCGGCATCCTTGTCGTTCTTGTCGAGCCGCTCCGACAGCGCGTTGCCATAGGCATTCCTGTCCTTCTTGACGCTGCCGACGTGGCACACGTTGCACTTCGCAGTTTCGACCTCGCCGGCCAGCGACTTCTCCGCGGCGTCGGAACTGTCGGCCTTGACGTACATGGCCTTGAACTCGTCCATGTACTGTTTCCGGGCGAACGCCTCGCGGGCTGAGCCGGCACACGCCAACACCACGACCGCTCCGGCGACCACGGCGTACCTGCTGCAAGACCAAGACATCGATGCTCTCCAAGGTGGGATGTGCGCAGTGGTCCGTCCGGGACCCTCAAGGCCGCGCCCTTATAACTAGACCCGCCCCGCGCTCGGGCGTCAAGAAAACGGCTTCGGGAATACTCTGGCAGCCCAGCCGCCGGACTGGCTGCCAGCCCGTCCGGTCGGAGTGTCATTCACCGGCTGGCCACGCGTCGACCCGCAGGGCATGGTCGAGACGCTGCGGGTGAGAGGCATAATCCATATCCAGTCGCTCGGCGGCTCCGTCGATGCGGCGGAAGATCCCGCTGCCCTGGTAGCGGCTCCCGGCATCCACCCACTCGACCGCCGGCTGATACCTGTCTGGATCGCCGACGCCGGTCTGCTCGATCAGGGCACGGCCTTCCGGGATCACGAACCGGCAGCCCCGGGCCAGCCCGCGCAGGCTCGCGAGCCGCGGGCGAGTCGGCGAGTCCGTCAGGCACACGAGCCCCTCGCTGCAGGAGAACATTGCATTTTCGAGTGTCATGGTTACGTCGACCCCAGGGCCCTCGCCGGCGGACGAACCCTCCGCCAGAAGAAATCGCCCCGACGACGACAGCCGCCCGCCGAACCACATGAGGGCGATCCTGCCGCCGCTGGTGCCGATCGCCGGCGTTCCCACCTCCCCCGCGGGTCCGCCCCCCGCCTCGAGGAACACGGCGGCCCCATCGACCCTACAGCCGGTCATCCGCACTTCCTGCCGATCGTCGGCCGAACGCTCGGACCGCACGCAGACGGTCGAGGCCGTGGGATCACTCGGCAGGGCAAACGTCACCTGCTCGCAGACAAGTGCGGACGAGGACTTCAGCCCGATGACGGCGGG
>JBIJCD010000301.1:0-4855 GCA_044344895.1 Pirellulales bacterium
TCGCCATCGGTGCGAGGATCACCTTCAGGTCCTCGAGCGTGTAGCCGTGGGCCCGCTGCAGCTCCAGCAGGCTCGACGCCTCGCCCGCGACGCCCGCGGCCCGCCAGGGATCGACGGCGTGGGGCGCGGCGGCCGCGGCGCCGCCTCCGGCGAGGCTCGCGTCGGCTTCGACGGCCCGCGACCGCGTCACCTCGGCGACATCGGCGGGGTCGGCCAGGGAATCGAGCCGCACCTGGTTCTTCTCGATCCATTCCCGCCACGGCTTGGCAGAGGCGAGCTTCCGCTTGATCTCGTCGTCCTCGACGATCCGCCCCTCCTTGGTGTCGACGAGGAACATCCGGCCCGGACGCAGCCGCCCCTTCCGCACCACCTCGCCCGGCGGCAGCTGCAGCACGCCCGCCTCGCTGGCCATCACCACGAGTCCGTCCTTCATCTGCCACCAGCGGCCCGGCCGCAGGCCGTTGCGGTCGAGCGTGGCGCCGATCCGCACGCCGTCGGTGAAGGCGATGGCCGCGGGGCCGTCCCACGGCTCCATCAGGCAGGCCTGGAACTCGTAGTAGGCCTTGAGGTCGTCGGCCATGCTCTCGTGGCCGCTCCACGGCTCGGGGATGCACATGCTCACGGCCTCTTCGACCGGCCGGCCCGCCAGCACGAGCATTTCCAGCACGTTGTCGAAGGTCGCCGAATCGCTGCCCCCCTCGCGGATCACCGGCTTGATCTTCTCGAGGTCGGGCCCGAAGACGGGGTGGGCCAGCATGCTCTCGCGGGCGTGCATCCAGTTGATGTTGCCGCGGACGGTGTTGATCTCGCCGTTGTGGGCGATGTAGCGGAAGGGATGGGCCAGGTCCCAGGTGGGGAAGGTGTTGGTGCTGTACCGCTGGTGCACGAGCGCCAGGGCGCTCGTCATCCTGGAGTCGGAGAGGTCGGGGTAGTACTTCGCCACCTGGTCGGCCAGCAGCAGCCCCTTGTAGACGAGCGTCTTCGACGACAGCGAGCAGGCGTAGACGAACGTCTGCTCGGTGAGTCCGAGCTTGCCCAGCTCGATGCCGAACCGCTTGCGGACCACGAACAGCTTCCACTCGAAATGGTCGCGCGACACCTTCTTGCCGCGGCCCACGAAGGCCTGCCGCACGAAGGGCTCGACGTCGCGGGCCGTGCCGCCGATGGAGCGGTTGTCGGTCGGCACGTTCCGCCAGCCGAGGAACTCGAGCCCCTCCTCGCGACAGACCTGCTCGAAGAAGCCCTCGGCGGTCTCGCGTTCGCCGTCGGACGGCGGCAGGAAGATGTTGCCCACCGCCCAGTCGCCCGGCCCGGGCAGGCGGATGCCCGCCTGCGGGGCGACGGCCGCGAAGAACTCGTGCGGCGTCTGCATCAGGATGCCGGCGCCGTCGCCGGTGAGCGGGTCGCAGCCGCAGGCGCCGCGGGGGGTGAGGTTTTCCAGCAGCTCCAGGCCCTGCCGCACGATCTGATGGCTCTTCCGCCCGTGCATGTTGACGACGAAGCCCACGCCGCAGGCGTCGTGCTCGTTGGCGGGATCGTAGAGGCCCTGGGCGGGCGGAAGGCCGGGCGACGAATGACCGGGAAGGCGGGGCATGGCGATGCTCTGGGGTGCGATGCGAGGGGGAGCGGATGCTGAGGACGGCGGGGCGGACGTTGCAGACTGAAGGGCGATTCGGAACGAGTCGTGAAAAAAGGAAACGAGCGGCCGGGCGGCGGTGCCACTCCACTCTAGGCGTGGGCGGCCGCGCGGCTGCCAGCCGCATCGGCGACGTCGGCTTCCGTGTCGCGGGCGTGGCCACGGAGCAGCTCGATGAATCGTCGCACGGTCGGGGAGAGCGGCTTGCCGCGGGCGTGGATGATGCCCAGCGGCCGCACCAGTTCCTCGTCGCCGATCCGCACGGTGGCCAGCGTGCCGGCGGCCACCTCGCGGACGACCGTCGGCTCCGGCAGGAGCGACACGCCGGCGTCGATCTCGATGGCCCGCTTGATGGTCTCGATGTTGTCGAACTCCATGACCACGTCGGGTTCGACGCCATGCGCGGCCAACACCCGGTCGATCTCGTGGCGGATGACCAGGTCGGGATCGAAGCCCACCATCGCGCGGCCGTGGAGCGATTCGAGCGGGATCTCGTCGCGGCCGGCGAAGGCATGCCCGGGCGCACATACGAGCACCATCGGCTCCTCGCGCCACGGCTCGGCGTCGATCGACCGGGTGCTGCGCGGGTAGCTCACCACGCCCACGTCGGCCTCGCCGGTCTCGACCGCCTGGAGCACCCGCTCGGGATGGAGATACTCCAATCGCACGTTGGCCTTGGGGTGCTGGGCCATGAATTCCTGCAGGTAGCGGCTCATGTGGTGCAGTCCGACCGAATAGATCGCGGCCACCCGCACCCGGCCCGCCACCTGATCGTGCAGCGACCGCACCTCGTCCTCGAGCGCCTCGTAGCGGGCGACGATCTTGCGGCAGCCCTCGTAGAAGACCTGCCCCTCGCGGGTCGGCACGAGCGGCCGCTTCGACCGCTCGATGAGCTGCACGCCGAGCCGCGCTTCCAGCTGGCCCACCACCTGACTGGCGCCCGACTGCGAGATCCCGTTGTCTTCGGCGGCACGTGAAAAGCTCCGCCGAGCCACGATGTCACAGAAGATTTTCAGCGACTTGAGATTCACGCGACCCGCAGAAAGCGTCCATGAAAACGGGGAAAATGACCGCCGACCGCCCTCCATGCCGCCCGCCAAATGAGAAAATCGAATGATCCATCCGTGCATCATTCGGAAAACAAATACAGACTAGCGACTCTTGGATCGCCGTCAAGCGGCCCATTTCCGCGTCCAACAGCCAAAAATGCCGCCGCTGTGCGGCTCCCGGCAGGCCCGCCCCCGGGCCGCCGCCGCGGCCTGAAAACTGGGTGTTCTCCCGTCCTTTCCTCGTTGACTCCCCGACGAATCTCCTGCGATCATCCGCCCGCGAAATCCGCGGCCGGCCTCTCTTCATCCATTTATGAAGCGGGCCCCAACCGCGGCGTCGCTGCCTGAAATGGAGTTCACGGCATGGCGAATCTGCAGCCCGCCCGCGGCCGCCTGCTGGCGGCGGCGGTGCTGGCACTTTCCACGCTGGCCGTCGGCCTGATCGTGGCCGCCGAGCCTCTCGGCGGTGCTGCACCGGTGGCCGACCGCGGCGGGCCGCCAGCCGGCCCTGTGCGGCCGCTGCCGCTCCCGCTGCCTCCTGTCGACCCCGCCGCTCCGCTCCCGCTGCCCGAGGAGCAGCTCGGCCCCGACCTCACCCACCAGACCGTTGCCGCAGCGGCGGCGAAGAGCCAGGGCTGCATCAGCTGCCACGCGGGCGTCGGCGACATGCACCGCAGCCCCAACGTGCGGCTCGGCTGCACCGACTGCCACGGCGGCAATGCCAATGCCTTCACGAAGCAGGAGGCGCACGTCCACCCCAAGGAGTGCGAGGCCTGGCCCGGGTCCGCCAATCCCGTCCGGTCCTACACGCTCCTGAACCACGAGTCGCCCGAGTTCATCCGGTTCGTCAATCCGGGCGACCTGCGGGTGGCCCCGGTCGCCTGCGGCGGCTGCCACGCCTCCGAGGTGCTGCAGGTGAAGAAGAGCATGATGACGCACGGCTGCATGCTCTGGAACGCCGCCCTCTACAACAACGGCTCGATCCCCAACAAGCAGGCGTCGTTCGGCGAGAGCTACAGCCGCGACGGCGTGCCGCAGCGGCTGCAGACGGTGCCGCCGCCCACCGACCACGAGCTCAACTACAAGGCCGTGGTCCGCTATCTCGACCCGCTGCCCCACTTCGAGCGGTCGCAGCCGGGCAACATCCTGCGGATCTTCGAGCGCGGCGGCCGCTTCCGCCCGGAGATCGGCAACCCCGAGCGGCTGGAGGAAAACGGCCGGCCGCGGACCCGGCTGAGCAACCGTGGCCTGGGCACCGAAAACCGCACCGATCCGGTGTTCGTGGGCCTGACGAAGACTCGGCTCCTCGATCCCACGCTCAACTTCCTCGGTACGAACGACCATCCGGGCGACTACCGCTCCAGCGGCTGCACCGGCTGCCACGTCGTCTACGCCAACGACCGCTCGCCCGTGCACTCCGGCCCCTACGCGAAGTTCGGCAACCGCGGCTGGAGCTTCTCACCCGACCCGACGATCCCGCGGGGCGAGAGCGGCCATCCGATCCACCACCAGTTCGCCCCCGGCAACGCCATCCCCACCAGCCAGTGCATGATCTGCCACATGCACCCCGGCACGACGGTGATGAACAGCTACGTCGGCTACATGTGGTGGGACGAGGAGAGCGACAGCGAACTCGTCTATCCGGCACAGCAGAAGTATCCGTCGTCGGAGGAGCTGATGGCCGCGGTGATGTCGAACCCCAACGAATCGGCGGCCAAGAGCATGCTGTCCGACCCCGAGTTCCTCGCCAACCTCACCGACTTGAACGACCGCACGAAGCACACGCAGTTCGCCGACTTCCACGGCCACGGCTGGGCGTTCCGCGCCGTCTTCAAGCACGACCGCAAGGGCAACCTGCTCGACCACCGCGGCGCCGTCGTGCCCGAGGCCGGCAACGTGGCCCAGCGGGCGGCCGTGCAGATGCCGGAGCGGATCAAGGAGATCTACCGGGGTGCCGATCAGAAGACGCCGGAGCAGATCCGCGCCGCCGAGGTCGCGCTGGCCCACGAGCGCGACGGCCTCCCCGTGCACATGCTCGACATCCACATGGAGCGGGGCATGCACTGCGTCGACTGCCACTTCGTGCAGGACATGCACGGCAACACGAAGCTCTACGGCGAGGTCCGCGCCGCGATCGAGATCGGCTGCGTCGACTGCCACGGCACGGCCG
>JBIJCD010000303.1:0-4838 GCA_044344895.1 Pirellulales bacterium
CCAGGCGGTCGCCGGCGAGGAGGACCGTCAAACCGGCGGTGCCGAGCGCCATCGCGTCGTGCGCCGAGAGTCCTGCAGGCCGCGGGACGACGGCCGTGGCCGGCACCCGCAGGTGCGTCGCGAAGCCGCCATGCCGCGTCTCTCCGAGGCCGTTGGCTGTGACGCCCACGGGGGCGCCCGCGGGCAGGCCGGCCACCGCGGTCCGCAGCGTTCCGGCCGCGTCGATGCCGGGTACGAGCGGGCTGATCCGCATCACGCCCGGGTGTCCCGCACACGCCAACGCGTCCTTGTAATTGAAACCGGCGGCCTCGACGGTGATCACGGCCTCCACGCCCGAGTCGCCAGGTGCGGGCGTTGCGGGATCCCACGGCAGCGGCGCCAGCCCGGCGACGACCCGACCGTCGCCGTCTCGCTCCACGAGCCAACACCGCGACGATTCGCCGTCGCCGCTTCCTCTCCCGCTCATGGAACACCACGCATGATCGGCCCCCGACACGATGGCCCCTGACCGACATCCCGCGCGAGGCGGCTGCTTCAGCGTCACCCCCGGCGCCACGCGGGGCCGCTTGGCAACGGGTCGGCCCGCGGCGTTATACTACGGCCGGCATCACGGGAGTCGCGACTGCGGTCCACGTGCCGCCTGCCGACCGGAGTCCGCGACACGCCGTCCTGCCCGCATCCGGGCAGCCACACGAAGGACAGCCACACGAAGGAGCTGAGGAACGATGGGAAAAGCGCTCGAGTTCACCGAGGAAAACTTCCAGCGTGAGGTGATCGATTCGCCGGTGCCGGTGCTGGTGGACTTCTGGGCCCCGTGGTGCGGCCCCTGCCGCATGATCGGACCGACGATCGAGGAGCTCTCTGCCGAGAACGCCGGCACGTTCAAGGTCGGCAAGGTGAACGTCGACGAAAACGGCAACCTGGCGATGACCTACAACGTCGCCAGCATCCCCACCATCCTCATCTTCCGCGGCGGTCAGCTCGTGCAGCAGTTCATGGGCGTGCAGCCCAAGGCGAAGCTGCAGCAGGCCCTCGACGAGGCGAAGTCGGCCTAAGCGGCCCTCGCCGCCGCTTTGGCCCCTGCCGGGGCGGGCGTCGCTGTCGAGGCGTGGACCGAAAGCCGGGCTTCGCGGCCGGGTGCTTCGGACAGCGGCGTCCCGCGGCGACGATGCCGCGTCACGCCCCGGGCAGCACCGGCTCCGCGTCGGCGTGGATCGCATCGTGCGGGTCGTCGGTGAAGGGCTCGACCGGAGCCGACGCCCCCGGAGCAGTCGTTTCAGCCACCGCGAGGCGGGCTCGGGCGGCCGCCCGCAGCCGCTCGAGCGTCCGCTCATCGACGAATCCCGACAGCTGGGCGTGCATCCCTGGTTCGCGGAGCTTCTCCACCGCCTTGGCCTCGATCTGACGGACCCGCTCCCGAGTGACATCGAAGATCGTGCCCACCTCCTCGAGCGTGTAACTGTAGCCATCGGCGAGACCGAACCGCAGCCGGATGATCTCCCGCTCCCGGTACGACAGCCCGCCGAGCGCGCAGCCGATGAGCGACGTCAGCGCCTGCTGGTTGACCGCGCCGAGCGGATCGTCCTCGCGGTGGTCGCGGACAAGGTCGCCCACGGCGCCGTCCTCGGCATCACCGAGGGGCTGGTCGAGCGACACGGGCTGCCGCGACATCCGCCAGATGCAGCTGGCCTCTTCCAGCGAGATCCCCACCAGCGCCGCCATTTCCTCGACACTGGGCTCGCGGCCATGCTGCTGGAGAAACGTCCGCGCGGCATTGCGCAGCTTTGTCATGGTGTCGACCATGTGCACGGGCACGCGGATGGTGCGGCTCTGGTCCGCAATCGCCCGCGTGATCGCCTGCCGAATCCACCAGGTCGCGTACGTGGAGAACTTGAACCCCCGGGCGTGCTCGAATTTGTCGACCGCCCGCATCAGCCCCGAATTGCCCTCCTGGATGAGGTCGAGGAAGGACAGGCCGCGATGCCGGTAGCGCTTCGCGATCGACACCACCAAACGCAGATTGCCCGCCGCGAGATCGCGTTTGGCGGCGTCGTACCGCTGCTGCAGGTCTTCCAGCCGGGCAAGCCGCCGCGCCAGCGTCCGCCGACTCTCGCGCGTCGCGACGAGCAGCCGATGGTGCTCCGCGAGCAACGGCTGCCGCACCGCTTCGGGCTGGCGCGGCCCGTCAAGCCTCCCGCGAACCTCGTCGATCCGGCTGCCGATCGCCCGCAGTTGCTTGAGCAGCGGCGTGAGCCGCTGGATACGCAGGTGCATCTCCTCCACCAGCCGCACCGCCTTGTTTCGCTGCCGCACCAGCCGGCGCCAGGCCGCCCGGCGCCGCTGCAGCGGCACGCTGCGGGACATGGCAATGCGGAACAGCTTCGCCTTCTCGTGCTCGATGCGACGCAGCGTCTCCAGATTCGGGCCGAGCCTCTTGAGCAGTCGGGCCTTCTCCTGGGTGTTGGTGACGGCGACCTCGATGGTGCGGTCGAGGCGGATGGTGCCGGCCTTGACCCGCTCGAGCAACGCCACCGCCCCGCGGAGGATGAAGTCGTTGGCGAGCATGGTGCGCCGGAACTTGCGCCGCCAGCGTTCGATCTCGCGGGCGCTCGACACCTCGCCCGCCCGCGTGAGCAGGGGATTCCCGCCCATCTGCAGCAGGTAGAGCCTGACCGGGTCGTCGATCCTCGCCGTCACTTTCCTGGGCCGCGGCCCGGGGGACGACCGCTTGGGGATGGCGGGAGGCACCGGGGGAGAGGCTCGACGCATGGGGGCTCCTCGTGGCTCGAGAACGTGCTGGGCGAATGGCCGACGGAGGTACCCCGGCGGGGAAACCCGGCCGCGGCACCGTCGCCATTTCTCGGAAAGGAGGCAGATACCGAGCCAATGGCCCGCGACCGCGGCGATTTCGGCCGCGGCACCGCTGAAAACCCGCCCAAACCGCGGCTTGTCGACGATGGGCCGGCGGGGCCGACCGTGTCGCCGGCCGGCGACAGCGCGGGGCGACACGTCGCCCACAGGCGACGATTCGCCGCTGCCGATTCAGGGCTTCGGCGCCGCCGACACGAAACTGACCTCGCCGCCGCCCGGGGGTCGGCCGGTATACTCCCGAGCGTCGGGTGCACGGCGCAGCCAGCGGGGCGGCCGCCCCGGACTGGCGGCAGCCCGCCCCGGCGCACGGTGCCTCATGAACATCGTCATCCTGGCCGTGATCGCCCTGGTGCTGCTCGTCGGCCTGGTCGCCATCGGCATCGGCAACCGCGGCTGGAACTGGGGCAACGTGGCGGCCGCGATTCTCCTCCTGCTCGCGGTGAGCGGCTACTTCTTCCTCGCTGCCCGGGTGGCCACCCACGAGGGATCGTGGCGAAAAAAGGTAGCCGCCACCGAGAAGGAAATCGCCCGGGTTCGCGGCGGCTCCGGTGCGGCCGGCGACTCACTCGAGGCCCTGAAGCAGCAGCGTGACCGCTGGAAGCGGGTGCGGACGTTCGTTGAAACCTGGCATGGGCGATCCTGGAAGGGCACCGAATTCTTCCCACCGCGTGGTGGCAAGCCCGGCCGCATCACGCTGGAAATGCCGTCCGCGGACAGCGGCGTTCCGCCCGTCAACAAGGGTGCCGACATCGCGGTTTTCGACAACGCGAATTTCGCGGACGGCGGCAGGTTTCTCGGCATCTTCCGGGTCACGGACGTGGCGGCCAACAAGGGTGATGCCGGCTGGCCGGTGACCGTGCTGGCGGCGGAGGATCCGCTGCCGCCGAGCACCGCCGAAGCCCAGCTCTGGTCCCGCGACTACGAGGACGTCACCGCCTACGCGACGCTGCCCGTCGACCACTGGCGTGCATTCCACTCGCTCGCGGAGGAAGCGCTCGCCGCCGATGGCGGCCCACCGGCTGCCGAGTCCGCGACGGGCATGCCCCGAGGCAAGAAGGCGTCCGTCGACGAGCTCCTGACCGACCTGGAGGATCTGATCCAAAAGGTCAAGGATCACGACGAAGAAGTCCCCGAGGACAAGTGGCAGGAACGCGCCGCGCAGCTCACTGACGGCACGATCCCGGAGGGCAGCCTGTGGGCGGTCGTCGAGTTCGAGGAAGACGTCATGATCAAGAAGAAGGGCGACGCGATCGTCATGGAGCCGGCCGCGGCGACTTCAGAGGCCGAGGCGGCCCCGGCCGATGACGACGACGAAGGTCCGGTCGGAGCGCCGGGCGAGATGGCTGCGCCCGGCGAGATGATCAACAACGGCGACGCAGACCCCTTCTGGAAGAAATTCTTTTCGGAGCCCAAGACATTCTCCAAGGGTTCGCTGGCGGAGTTCGACTACAAGACGGCCGTCGAGCTGCAGGACGAGAAGCACTGGTGCCGCATCAAGAGCGTGATCTACCGGCGCCCGCTGACCGACCCTTTCACGGCCCTGCGCGGCAGCGCGGTCTCCGAGGGGGCCTCCCTCCTCAAGTCGAAAGTGCTCGACGAGATCGCGAGGTTCGAGCGCAACAGCGCGCAGGTCGACGCCACCCGCCGCAGCGTGGACACCCAGGCCGAAACCGTCGCCGATGAGACACGGCAGATCGGCGCCGATCTCACGTCGTGGGAGCAAGACGTCGCCGCCGCCGACAAGACCGCCGCCGCGTTCGACAAGCGGCTCAAGGAGGCGACGCTGGAGCTGGCGGCCCTGGAAGCCACGATCGTGGATCTGGGGAAGGAGCTGCGTGGGGCGGTCGCGACGCTCACGCAGACGATCGACGCATCGGCGCCGCCCCCGGTGCGGCAGCGGTAGGCCGACCGTCGACGCCGCGACGGCCGCTCCGCTACACTGCCGGGGGTCGAGCCGACTCCTCCCG
>JBIJCD010000032.1:0-15922 GCA_044344895.1 Pirellulales bacterium
GCGGCCAGGAGCGGGAGGCCATGACGCCACCACCGCTTGCTGAACGCGGGCATGGTGGCATTGCGGCCGGTCAGCCTGCCCGGTTCAGCGCGGCCGATTTCCGGCGGCGTGGAGGGTTGCATGATGGGCGTGTCGGGGGCTGCGCGCGGCGGGGGCGCGACCGGCGACGGGCCGGCCGCCACCTGCAATCTTTGCCCACCTTTCCCCGCGGGGCGAGCCGCCGTTGCCGGAAATCCCGGCAGGTTCGTCACGGCCGGCACCGCCGCCACCATTTCACGCTGATTCCGCGGGTCCTGCTGGATGCCCGGTTCGGAACGAGGTACCCTTCACGAGTCTGTGCACCGCCCGGGGCAAGCCGGCGGCCGCGGTGCCCGCCGCAGCAGTCGGAGGCTGAAGTCGCGGCGGATGCCGGCGGCCGGAACGCACCCCTGGGTTTCCCCCCGGGCTGTCTGGAGCATGAGGTGGCAGCTGGCGTCGCAGGCCGCGTCGACGAGGCGGCGATCCATCGGATCGCCGGGGTCTCTCCGTGGGCCGAGCAGGTCCGGCGGACGATCCGGCTGGTGGCGGCCCACCACTCCAATGCGCTGGTCATGGGGCCGAGTGGCACGGGCAAAGAGCTGATCGCGCGGGCGATCCACGGTTGCAGCCCCCGGACCGGCAAACCCTTCATTCCGGTCGATTGCGCGGTGACCACGGGCACGCTGTTCGCGAGCCACATGTTCGGGCACGTGAAGGGCGCCTTCACGGGGGCGATGTCCGCGACGCTCGGTTGCTTCCGGGCAGCGGACGGGGGCACGATCTTCCTCGACGAAATCGGCGAGATGGAGCTCGAACTCCAGGCCAAACTGCTCCGCGCGCTGCAGCAGCGGTGCGTGGTTCCCGTCGGCAGCCACCAGGAGATTCCGGTCGACGTGCGGGTCGTGGCCGCCACCAACCGGGATCTTGCCGTCGAGGTGGCCGCGGGGCGATTCCGAGAAGATCTGTTCTACAGGCTCAACGTCGTCGCCATCCGGACGGTCGCCCTCCGGGAGCGGGTTGAGGACATCCCGGTGCTCGCAGCCGCCCATCTCGTCGCGCTGGGAAAGCGGTATGAGGTGCCTACCCCCGCGCTCTCTCACGCCGCGATCGAGGTGCTGCAGCGCTATCCGTGGCCAGGAAACGTGCGCGAGCTCGAAAACGTCCTGGAACGCGCGGTCATGTTCTCCTCCGGAGACGAGATCGATCCCGACACGCTCGCCGAGCTGATGGCGGTCGACAGCCGCGGTCCGGCCGACGGCGGTCGGACCGATGCGGCGGTCTTCGCCACGGGAGACGTGAGCCCGGCTTCCGGCGGTGATACGCCGTTGGCGCGGGCAGCCCGCTCGGGCATCGTGGCGACCACGCCCGTTCCGGGGGTGTTCCGCGTCGAGCCGAAGGTGCAGAGGGCGGATGGCCCGACACCGGCTGCCGGCGTGTCTGAATGGCCGACGCTTGCCGACATCGAGCGTGTCCATCTGGAACGCACGTTGGCTGCCACGATGAACAACAAGTCGCAGGCTGCCAAACTGCTCGGCATCGACCGATCCGTGCTGCGCCGCAAACTGCAGCGGCACGGCCTCGACGAGACGGCACCGCCCGAACCGTGAACGGCGGCGCGAGGAGGATCAGCCCGCCTTGATGCGGATGGCCGCGGCGGAGGCATCTTCGTCGGGCACCCGCAGCCGCAGAGTGGCCGAGGGCGGAGCTCGCCGCTCCTGGACAAAGCCACGAGTGCCGCGGGAGAGAAAATCGAGCAGGTGCGTCACCGGCCCGGTCGGAAATTCGGCCCGCAGCGTGTCGAGGACTTCCTTCCAGGGCAGGCCCCGACGGTAGATGATCCGGTAGGCGTCCTTGAGCGCCGCGATGTCTTCGGGAGCGTGGCCGCTCCGCCGCAGGCCCACGATGTTCAGGCCGACGACGCAGCTGCTCTGGCCGTCGAGCAGCATGAACGGCGGGATGTCCTGCACGACGCGGGCGTGGCCCCCCACCATCGCCAGCCGGCCGACGCGGCAAAACTGGTGGACGGCGACGGCGCCCGACACGAAGGCCCGATCCTCGACGGTGACGTGGCCACCGAGCAGGGCGCCGTTGGCGAAGATCGTGTTGTTGCCGA
The DNA here is from genome assembly GCA_044344895.1 of Pirellulales bacterium. Taxonomy (GTDB): domain Bacteria; phylum Planctomycetota; class Planctomycetia; order Pirellulales; family UBA1268; genus CAMCQY01. The sequence continues at coordinate 2,132 of JBIJCD010000032.1, forward strand.
CGACGCAGTCGTGGCCGAAGTGCACGCTGGCCATGACGTAGTTGCCGTCTCCGACCGTCGTTGCGACCTCGGGCTTCAACGCCCGGTGGATCGTGACATACTCGCGAAAGACGTTGTTGCCGCCGATGACGACGCGACCGATGTGCCGCGGCCGGCCGGCGTGCTGCGGTGCGCCGCCGATGACGGAATGCTCGCAGAATTCGTTGCCGCACCCCGCGGTGACGCCGGACTTGATCACCGCCCCGGAGGCCACGACACAGTGGTCGCCCAGTTCGACGTCGGCCTCGACAGTGGCGAACGCCCCCACGATCACGCCCACGCCGAGGCGGGCCTCCGGGCTGACGTTGGCCAACGGATGGATGCTCACGAGGATTCCCGCGGCGGTGTGAAGGAAACGGTCGCCCAAACGCGGCTGGGCCGGCGGCACCCGCCGGCAAGGCGGTTTATCGGCTCGCGGTGGAGCGTGATTCAATGGCAATTTGACGCCTCCGGCAGATTTCGCCCCGTTCGCCCCGGGTCGCCAGGCTGCGAAAAGCCGTTACACTGCGGATTCCGGGGCGACTGGACCTAGCGACCCGGGGTGTGGCCTGGAAGAGCTTGGAGGAGATGGCGAGGAGGCGTCGCACATGACGACACGCGAGGACCGCTACGAGGCCGCGGAAAGCCTGAAGGATCAGGGTAAAGTCGCGGAGGCGGTCGCGGCACTGGAGTCCGTGGTGGCAGACCACCCCGACTTCGCGTTGGCTCACTCCGCCTTGGCGGCATGGTGCACGCGACTCGAGCGTCACGACGAGGCCATCCGCCACGCGCGCCGGGCCTGTGAGCTGGAGCCGAACGACCCGTTCAGCTACACGGCGCTCAGCGTCGCCTGCATGCGCGGCGGTCGCATCGCCGAGGCTGAGGACGCGCTCGCGAAGTCGCGGATGCTCCAGGGCGGTCACCACCACTGACCGCCGCGCCGCGGGTCCGCTCGGCACCGTGGTCCGATCAGCCCCCGAGCCCCGCCTGCAGGGTGGTGAGCCGCAACTGCTCGTCCGCGGGCAGCGTGGCCGGATCGAGTCCCAGGCTCTTGGCCTGATCCAGCGCCTTGCGGGCCTCCTCGATCTGACGATCAGCCGCCAACGCACAGGCGAGGTGCAGGTATTTGGCCGCCGAGGGAGCGAGCACGGCCTCCTTCAGCGTGGCCACCGCCTCGCTCGTCTTGCCCGCGGCCAGCAGCACGACGCCCCGAGTGTCGAGGACATCGGGGCTCGGACCCAGTTCCACGATGGCGGCGTCCACCAGTTTCTCCGCCTCCGCGGCGGTGGCCGGCCGAGCCAACAGGTAGGCGAGATTGTTCGACACGACCGCCGCCTGGAGCGCCGGCAGGTCGTCGCGGCCCAGCAGGTCTCGGTAGATCGCGATCGCGTCGTCGTCGCGGCCATCGAGGGATTGCATGTCCGCGAACAGCAGTTTCAGCGGGGTTGAGTCGGGGTCCTGGCGTTCGGCCTTGGTGAACCAGGCGGCGACGCGTTCCCGCTGCTGTGCCGAGGCACCGGTGCCCTGGGCACGCAGCGCCAGCACCGCGGTCTGCATGAGCGGCAGCAGGGGGAGGCGGTCCCACTGCTGCTCGAGCAGGTCGAGCGACTCGTCAGTTCGGTGCTGCCTGCCGAGGAATGCCGCGCGAGCGAGCACGCCGGCTCGGCTCGCCGCGGCGTACCGTTCGAAGACCTTGTCCGCGGCCTTGTCGAATCCGAGCTGCTCCATGAGTGCCGCGATACTGCCGAGCTGCTCCGGCTGCAGCGGCCGGGATTCGTCGGGCATGAGCTTGCGGGCCGCGTCGGTGGCGGCAACGCGGTCGTTGTCCGCGACCGCCAGCCGCGCCCTCAGGGCATGCACCGGCGGGGCATCCGGAAACCGGTCGGCCATCTTCTTCAGCCACAACCTGGCGGAGTCGCGCTCGCCGTGCATGATCAGCTTCTCGATCAACAGGCTTTGCACCGGCAGCGGCGTGTTGGGGCGCGAGACGACCGCCACGAGCTCGTTTCGGGCGTCGTCCCACCGGCCGCACTTTTCCAGCAGCTGCGCCCGCTGAATACGTTGCGCGTTGGAGAGCGGCTGCAGGGCGGCCAGCTGGTCGAGCAGGTCGATCGCCCGCCGCCAGTTATCGGGCTCCGGACGATTGGCGAGGATGCCGACCGTGATGGCGATATCCTCGGCCGGCAGTTTGCCCCCTTCGGCATTCTGCTGCAGAAGCGTGAGCGACTCTTCCAGGTCGCGGTAACCTCCCGACTGGGAGATCAATGTCGCCAGTGCCCGACGAGCCCAGACGCGGATGGCAGCGGCATCGGGGGCGTCGTCTGCAGACGCGACGATCTCCCGGAGCTCGTCCCGGGCCGCTACGAGCCTGCCACGGCGCACGAGGAACGAGGCGAGGCCGCGGGCCGCGGCGAGATTGCGGCGATCGGCCGCGGCCACCTCGCGAAAGTACCGCTCGGCGTCCTCGATGCGGCCCAGCATCTCAGAGCCCTGGGCGAGGACGGCCTGCCGCCGGGGCGGTTCGAGGGCCTCGGCGGCACGGTCCAGCGTCCGCTCGGCGGCGCGACGCTGGCCGGCGGTGAACTGGCTGGAAAGGAGTGCCAGCCAGCCGTCGGGCCGCTTCGGATCGGCGTTGACCGCCCGTTGGAGCACCTCCGTCGCCCGATCGAGCTTGCCGGCACGGCTGAGCACCTGCCCGAACCAGAGGAGCTCGTCGACGCTGGCGTTCGCGTCGGCGTCCACGCTGCGTTCCGCAAGAGCTACCGCGTCGTCGAACTTCCCCGTGCTGAGCTCGATCTCCGCCGACAACCGTTCCAGTCCCGAAACCCCCTCCGGCCCGAGCCTGGCCAGTGTCTGCTGCGCCTCATCGAGGCGGTTGGAGAGGTAGAGCAGCGCGAGGAGCTGTCGCAGCACCGCCGGATCCAGCGATCCCATGGCGGAGGCTCTTTGGAGCCGCTCGATGGCTTCGGGAACGTCTCCGCGCAGACCGGCAATTTCAGCAAACAGCTTCTGGATACGCACCCAGCCAGGTCGCTCGTTCTCGGCCTCGACCAGCAGGTTGAACGCGGCGGTCAACTGATTCTTCTCGTCGGGAGTGAGTTCGGCACCGCCGCGGCCCGCTGCCGGCCGCTCCCGATCCGCGGCCCGCCCGGCCTGACCCTGCCGCACGGCCAGCACGAGCGCCGCCGCCGCGGCGACCCGCCCCTGGGGGCTCTCCTGGCCGGACAGCCGGCCGATCTCCGCCGCGGTGGCGTTGGCCTTCACCACGTCGCCTCGCTCGCACGCCGACTCGAGCAGTGCGGTGAGGATCTGCACGTCGTCCGGCCGCTTCTTCAACGCCGCCGTCCACAGCCGGTCGGCCTCGGCGGGGCTCCCCGTGCCGCGCCGAATCGCGCCGAGGTTCGCCAGCAGCTGCCCGCCCTGCTCGTCGGTCATCGAGTCCGCCCGCGTCTCGATCGCTGTGAAGAGTGCCTGTGACTCGTCCGCCGACATCCGCGCAGCCACCTGCGCTTCAACGACCATGACGACCAGGCTCTGGCGGACTTCAGGCGGGGCCGTCTGGAGCAGTTCGCGGGCTGCCGCGGCCCCCTCTGTCCGCAGGAGGAGCGTCATCAATGCCGCGGTGAGCTGGGGGCTCTGCGGATCGACGGCCAGCTGCGCGCGGAGCAGCTGCTCGGCGGCCGCCGAGTCTCCCTTGCGGACGCATGCGTCGGACTTCAGCAGCGCCAGCTGGGTCGACGAGATGGCCGGCGACTGTTCGAGCAGGTCGAGCAACTCGTCCGTCCGCGACCAGTCTCGCTCCGCGGTCGGCCGCTTCAGTTGCTGCGCGACCCGGAGCTGCAGCAGCGGGCTCCATGCCTGCGGCGTCGCCGTCAGCTGTTCCGTCGACATGGCCTCGGCCAGTGCCTCGTATTCCGCCAACGCCTCGTCCGACCGGCCGATGGTGGCCAGCGCCGCCGCGGAACCGATCCGAGCCGCCACCGACTTGTGGTCGTCGCTCAGCACTCGTCGGTTGGCTGCCAGCTGTTCGTCGAATTCGCCCAGCTGCTCGTGGCACTGCCCCAGGAGGATGTCGACCTGATTGGTCAATTCCGTCGACGTGGCGACCAGCGGCCGCACCGCTTCCAGCTTCTTGCGGGCCGGCAGCCAGCGGCGCTGGGCGATCAGCAACCGGCTCTCCATGAGCCCGATCTCCGGACCGTCCGCCCCATACTTCTCGGCGAACGCCGCGATCTCCTTCTCGGCCTCCTCCAGGCGGCCCTGCAGCAGCAGCACGTCGACGAGCATCAGGTTGACCCGGTAGTGTTCGTTCAATTTCGACGAGAGGGCCTCCCGCAGGACGTTCGTCGCCCGTTCCATCTGTCCCTGTCGCGCCGCGACGGAGGCGATTCCGCGAAACACGCGCTCGTCGCCGGGAAACAGGCTCCGGGTCTTGGCGATCAATTGTTCGGCCGCGGCGAATCGCTGCTGTGCAATGGCGATTTCGAAGCTCGTGAACAGCACGCCGGCGTCTTCCGGAGCGAGTTCGGCGGCCTTCGCCAGATCGGCGGCGGCCGCATCGAAGGCTTCGTGCGAGCGGTGCCAGTTGGCCCGCGCCAGCCAGCCGCGAAAGTCATCCGGGTTCACGTCGACGAGATGGTCGAGCACGGCCTGGGCCGACTGGGGATCTCGGAGTTTTTCTTCGAGCAGTGCGCTGAGGAACACGGACGCCTGATAGACCACCAGCCCGATATCTTTGGTGGCCGAAGCCGTGGCGGGCGACTCCGCCGGGAATTCCTTCTTTTCGAGGTCGAAGCCACAGATGCCTGCCAGCAGTCCGGCGGCCTCCTTGTACCTGCCCATTCCCAGGTGGGCTCGCGCCCGCATCAGGAGCAGCGTCTCCCGGTCTTCGCCGCCGGTCTCGGACTCGCTGTCCGCGGGTGGCGTGCCGGGACCGGCCGCCTCAGATGCCGCAGCCCCGGCGTCTGCCTGCAGGAGAATGTCGAGCTGCTCGCCCGCGGCGCCAAACCGGCCGGCTTTGAGCATCAGGTCGGCCAGTATGATCCGCAGCTGACGGTCGCTTGGATTCTTGCTGACCGCCGATTCAATCGCGTCGTAGGCCTGCGCCCTTTCACCTCGGGAAGCGTCCGCCCGGTCGGCCCGCGCGGCGACCAGCTTGGCGAACTCCGCCTGCGCGGCGGCGTCATTCGGCCGGAAGCTCAGATAGCGGGCAAAGAGTGCGATGGCTTCGCCGGGCTTGCCTTCGGCCACCTTCGTCCGCGCCAGTGCCGCCAGGCCCTGGGCGTTGCGGCGTATCTGCACGCGATGCACCACGACGACCGTTACGGCCACGAGCAACACGGCGGCCAGGATCGCCAACAGCAGTCTGACGTTGATGCGTTTCGCGGACTTCACGGTGCGAACGAGCCTCTGGTGTCTCGTGGCCTGGGCAGGCGGCCGGAGCGCCCGGCCTCGTCGGCCAGGCCTGACGAGACTTCCCAGTTTACACAGGGCGGGCGGCCGATCCCCGCTTCGGCAGACGGCCGAAAGCGGAGCTTTTCCAGGGGCTTTTCCGCAGACTACCGGCCCGCGTGGCAGCCGCAGGTTGGTTCGTCGCAAGATCGCGGCAGATTCGGACGATATTTCCGATCAGGCTGACTTTTGCGCCACCGGCCAGCGCTGCGGCCGGCCTCAGACCGGTTCGAGGCATCCCCGTGATCCGAAGGTCGGCCGTGCGGATCACCCCGCGTCGAGTTCCACGATGACACCTCCGGCCAACGACTCGCATTCGTTCGGCTCGATCCGCGGGCGGCGGGCCGGCGGCCTGCGCGCCGCGGTCGCGCCGGCTTTGGCTGCCGGCATGGTGCTTGTCGTCGTTCAGCTGCCTGCCGCCGATCCGTCGTCCGCCAGGCCCGCGCTCGAAGAGCCTGGCCGCAGGCCCCACAGGGTCGATCGAAACGTCCTTCCAGCCGGAGGCATGCCCGCCGCCGCTGCAACGCACGACGCGTGCCAGCATTGCCGGCGGGCGGCATGCCCGCAGTGCCGGCTGACGGTAGAACGCGATGCCGTGCACCAGCCCTGCCAGCATGGGCTGTGCCCTGCCCACTGCCCCGTGCGGCCCGACGTGTTCGGTTTCTACGGCACACAGTGGCGGCGGTGGCCAGGATCCGGCATCGTGCAGGCGTCCAGCGTCGAGGCGGCCACGCCCGCCCGTCCGTCCAGGTCGGCGATTCCCGGACCTCAGGAGGAATCGCTCGAATCACCCCCGACCGGCGAACCGGCTGCTGCCGTACCCCGGCAGCCCGCCGCGTTTTCGCCGACCGACGACTCACGAACGCCGGCCGCGGCCCGCAGAGCCCCGCCCATGGAAGGCGGCGATGACGTCCGGCCAGATGAACTCCCCGCGGACGCGGCCCCTCAGTCGGCGGCAGAGCGGCCTGCAGCGGCTGCGGAGGGCGTTTCGCCTCCCGCGGATCGGCCGGCGCGGGAAAAGTCGCCCGCAGCCGGTGAGAACTTGTTCAATCTCGACGACCTCGATGACCGGCCCCTCAGCACGCCGTGGCGGGCCTTCACGGCGGAGTCACGGCGGGAAGCCCGCGGGAAACGCTGACCCAGTGGATCGATGGCGGGCGGCCGTCCGCCCGACTGCGAGAGGCGGGAGTCGAACCCGCACGCCTTGCGGCACTGGAACCTAAATCCAGCGCGTCTGCCAGTTTCGCCACTCTCGCGAGGGAATCGACACGTCAGTCTACCGTGCGGTCCGCCCCCCGATTCTCCCTCTCGACCGCGTCGCTGGCTTCCTCGCCGATGGTCGACTCACCATCCGGCCCGGGCTGCGTCCGCCACGCTTGGATGAGCCTGTCGAGTCCTCCGCTGCCCACCGCATCGCGGTCCGGCCAGGCGGCCAGCAGGATGTCGTGCAGCGTGTCGTCACCGGCCGTGCGGCTCTGCCGCGCGAGCCGCACTTCGAGCGAGGTCAGCTGCTCCCGAGGGCCATGCCGGGCGTTCCAGTCCCGCGCCAAGGCGGCGGCGACCGACTGCCCGACGGCGGCTGCCCTGCGGGTCGCCAGGCACCAGAACAGCTTGTGCCAACGGTGATGCGGCAGCGAGGTGAACCCTCCGTCGGGCCGCACTGTCTGCAGCGGGCGGCCGTTGCGCACGACGTCGACCAGCGAGCCGTCCGCCAGTTCACCGCGGGCGTAGGCCCACTGCTCCTGCGGCAGCACGGCGTCGAACATGCGCCACTCCTGATGCATGCAGGGGATGTCGATGGCTGCAGCGAGCCACCGCGGCAACGGTGACTCACGCCACCGGCCCAGGTCGTGCACGAGGCTGACGCAGGCGAGCATTCCAGCGGTGACGCCGAGCAAGTTGGCGATCCGCGACGCGTGCTGGTCTGCCGCGGGGGCCGTCGTCGCCACCGGGAGCGCAAGCCGATCCCATGCCTGGCCCGGCACGACGGCGAGCCAGGCGGCCAGACCCACGTAGCCGAACAGCCCGACTGACATCGTCAGGCAGGTGGCCGCGTGAAACGCCATGAAGCCGACGACCAGCAGCAGCCGGACCGAAGGGCGCGGGAGGAACAGGAGGGCCAGGGGGCCGAGCGTCTCCCAGCCGATCACGCCCCACGACAGCGGTCGGCTCAGCCAGCCGCAGGCGAACAGCCGCTCGCCGAGCGGCGTGCCATGGTCGTGCACCGACATGACGTGTCGGATCGCATCGCCCGACAGCCAGGAGTCGTTCCACTTCGAAAGTCCGGCCGAGACGTAGACCACCGCGATCTGCAGCACCAGCGCGGCCGACGCGACGGAGAGTACGCTGCCCCGGGCGGCGGCCCAGCGTTGGTCCCGCGACCATGCCGCCCCGAGCGGCAGGAACATGCCCCAGAAGAGCAGGCAGGCCAGCCAAGAGTCGCCCGCGTTGGTGGCCGGCGCCGTGCGGCGTAGCACGCTGACCACGGCGACCCAGGCCGCGACGGTCGCCCAGCGGGTGCCGCAGCCCGCCGCCAGGAGCAGCCCCGCCGCGGCTTCGAGGATCAGGATCGCCGGGCCGCACCAGGACGCTTCGACGAGCATCGCGAGCGACCAGGCGCATGGACCGCCCAGATACTGTCGCAGCACCGGCAGCGGAAACAGCCCGTCGGGGGCGAACATCAGGCCGACGTCGCGAGTGCGGAGCACTGCATCGGCGGCGACGATCCCGCCGATCGCCACGCGAAACGCGGCGAGGCTACGGACGTCGAGCGTGAACGCCCGGCGCAGCCATGCGGCCGACTGCCGGGCGGCTGCCTCGATGAAATCCCGGAAGCTCATCGGCGGCGGCGGAAGCTCCGTGTCGGGAAGTGTTTCTTGATCATCCAGCCGCCCGAAACTACAACACCCACGACCGTTTGATCGATCCCAGACCGGAGGAGATTCCCGAGCGATGCACGTTCCACTGGTGGTGCTGGGCGGCGGACCGGGCGGATACGCGGCGGCCTTCATGGCCGCCGATCTCGGCATGGCGGTGACGCTGGTGGAACGCGACGAGCGGCTCGGGGGAACCTGCCTGCTGCGAGGCTGTATACCTTCCAAAGCCCTGCTCCACGTCGGCCGCGTGCTGGCGGAGGCGCGGGAGATGGAGGAATGGGGAGTCCACTTCGAGCGGCCGGTCGTGAAGATCGACGGCCTGCGGGCCCGCAAGGACAAGGTCATCGCCACGCTGACGGGCGGCCTCGGCCAGCTCGCGAAGCGACGCAACGTCACGATCGTCCGTGGCCAGGCCCGGTTCACGGGATCGACCACGCTCGAGGTCGCCGCCGCCGAGCCCGGCGGCGCGAGCCAGACGCTGACGTTCGACCACTGCATCCTCGCCAGCGGGTCGCGTCCGGCCCGCATTCCGGCGTTTGACATCGGCAGCCCGCTGGTCATGGATTCGACCGCCGCTCTCGAACTGGCCGACATCCCGGAGTCGCTTTTGGTGGTGGGGGGTGGCTACATCGGACTCGAGATGGGAACCGTGTACGCCGAGCTGGGCTCGAAGGTGTCGGTCGTCGAGCTCACCGACACGCTCCTGCCGGGCGCCGACCGTGACCTGGTGAAGCCGCTGCAGCAGCGTCTTGAGAAGCTGTTCGAGAAGATCCACCTGCGGACCAAGGTCGTGAAGCTCGAGCGGGTGCCGCGGGCCGGCGGCGGCGAGTCGATCCGCGTGCACTTCGAGGGGCCCGACGGGCCGTCGGCCCGGGAGTTTTCCCGGGTGCTGGTGGCCGTAGGTCGCCGTCCCAACTCCGACGGCATCGGCCTTGAGAACACGCTCGTCAAGGTGAACGCCAAGGGCTTCGTGGAGATCGACGGGGAGCAGCGGACGGCCGATCCGCACATCCTCGCCATCGGCGACGTGTGCGGGGAGCCGATGCTGGCCCACCGCGCCAGCCACCAGGGGAAGGTGGCGGTCGAGGTGCTGCACGGAGAGCCGGCGGTGTTCGCGCCGCGGGCGATTCCCGCCGTGGTGTTCACCGACCCCGAGATCGCCTGGGCGGGGCTCACCGAGAACGAGGCGCAGGCCACGGGCCGCGTCGTGGAGATCAGCCGTTATCCCTGGGCCGCCAGCGGCCGCGCCCACGCGCTCGGCCGCATCGACGGCCTCACGAAGATGCTCGTCGACCCGGAGACCGACACGGTGCTCGGCGTGGGCATCGTGGGGCCGGGCGCGGGCGAACTGATCGCCGAGGGTGTGCTGGCGATCGAGATGGGATGCTCGGCCCGCGACCTGATGGAGTCGATCCACGCGCACCCGACGCTCGGGGAGACCGTGGCCTTCTCGGCCGAGAACTACTTCGGTCTCGCTACCGAGATCTACAGGCCCCGCGCCGAGTCCGCCCGCTAAGCGGGCCGCCGACCGTCGCTGCACGGCCTTTCCGACGCCCTTCCCGGCCCGCCTGCAGGCCGTGCCGACGGCTGGGCGTCCGGGCTGCACGACGGGTTTGTCGAGCGGCTCCGCACGATCGAAGTCGGGCTTTACGCCCCCCGGAACCATCGGAATAATGGGCAAAGTCCGCCCACCTTTCCGGAGCACCCCATGGCCAGCCGCAACGTCGACGAAACCGGCAGCGAAGTTGTTGAGGCGGCAGGGTTTGCAAACGGGCATGGGGGCGGCGGGGCCGCGGGGCCACAGGGCGGCCTCGGGCCGATGTCGATCGGCCAGGTGAGCGACAGTTCGGCCGGCCAGCCGGTGCCCGCAGCAGGCGTCACCGCGGTCGACAGCGACCCCACCGAAACGACCGAGTGGCTCGACTCGCTGCGGTACGTGATCAACAGCCGCGGCTCGGACCGCGCCGCCTACCTGCTGCACGCGATCGAGCAGGAGGCCTACCGGCTGGGCGTGCCGATCCCGTTCTCGACGACCACGCCGTATATCAACACGATTCCCGCCGACAAGCAGCCGCCGTTCCCCGGCAACCGCGAACTCGAGCGGCGAATCAAGAGCATCATCCGCTGGAACGCGATGGCGATGGTGGTGCGGGCCAACCGCGAGGACAAAAGCATCGGCGGCCATATCTCCACGTTCGCCTCGTCGGCCACGCTCGTCGAAGTGGCGATGAACCACTTCATCCGCGGCCGTGGCGACGACTTCTCCGGCGACCAGGTTTACTTCCAGGGCCACGCGTCGCCGGGCATCTACTCCCGAGCCTTCCTGGAGGGCCGGCTCAGCGAGAAGAAGCTGGAGAACTTCCGCCGCGAACTGGCAGAGGGGGGCGGGCTCTCCAGCTACCCGCATCCCTGGCTGATGCCCGATTTTTGGGAATTTCCCACGGTGTCGATGGGCCTCGGGCCCCTCATGGCGATCTACCAGGCGCGGTTCAACAAATACTTACAGGACCGCGGCATCAAGGACACGAGCCGCCAGCACGTCTGGTGCTTCATCGGCGACGGCGAGTGCGACGAGCCGGAGACGCTCGGCGCCATCTCCCTGGCGTCCCGCGAGAAGCTCGACAACCTCGTGTTCGTGATCAACTGCAACCTGCAGCGGCTCGACGGGCCGGTGCGGGGCAACGGCAAGATCATCCAGGAGTTGGAGGGCGTGTTCCGCGGCGCCGGCTGGAACGTCATCAAGGTGATCTGGGGCGACGAATGGGATTCGCTGCTGGCCAAGGACGAGAAGGGCAAGCTCGTGAAGCGGATGGGCGAGGTCGTCGACGGCCAGTACCAGAAGTACGTCGTCATGCCGGGCGGCTACATCCGCGAGCACTTCTTCGGCGCCGATCCGGAATTGGCCGAGATGGTCGCGCATCTCTCTGACGAAAAGCTCAAGAAACTCCGCCGTGGCGGGCACGATCCCGAGAAGGTCTTTGCGGCTTACGACGCCGCGATGAAGTGCCACGGCAAGCCGACCGTCGTCATCGCCAAGACCATCAAGGGCTACGGCCTCGGCGAGGTGGGCGAGGGCCGCAACGTCACCCACCAGCAGAAGAAGCTCAACGAGGAGGAGCTGCGGGCCTTCCGCACCCGGTTCGGCATCCCCATCTCCGACGACGAGGTGGCCAAGGCGCCGTTTTACCGGCCGCCGGAAGATTCGCCCGAAATCCGCTATCTGCGCGAGCGCCGCGAGGCGCTCGGCGGCGCGGTGCCCACCCGCCCGAAGGACCCCCCGCTCCTGAAGACGCCTCCGCTGGCGGACTACATGGGCTTCATCGAGAAGAGCGCCGGCCGCGAGGTGTCGACGACGACTGGCGTGGTGACGCTGATGGCGTCGCTGCTCAAGGACAAGTCGATCGGCAAGTACATCGTGCCGATCGTGCCCGACGAGTCGCGGACCTTCGGCATGGATCCGCTCTTCAAGCAGTGCGGCATCTACGCCCATACCGGCCAGCTCTACGAGCCGGTCGATTCCGACCAGCTGCTCTACTACCGCGAGGCAAAGGACGGCCAGATCCTCGAGGAGGGCATCACGGAGGCGGGGAGCATCTCCAGCTTCATTGCCGCCGGCACCGCCTACGCCAGCCACGGCGTGCCGATGATTCCGATCTTCATCTACTACTCGATGTTCGGCTTCCAGCGGATCGGCGATCAGATCTGGGCCGCCTGCGACTGCCGGGCCCGCGGCTTCCTGCTCGGGGGCACCGCCGGCCGCACCACGCTGGCCGGCGAGGGGCTGCAGCACCAGGATGGCAACAGCCAGCTGTTCGCGATCGCGTATCCGACGGTGAGGGTCTACGACCCGGCGTTCGTCTACGAGGCGACGGTGATCATGCTCGACGGCATGGAACGCATGTACGCCAAGGGCGAGGACTGGATCTACTACATCACCGTCTACAACGAGAACTACGAGATGCCGCCGATGCCGCCGGGCTGCACGGAGGGCATCCTCAAGGGCATGTACCGGCTCAAGGACGTGGGCGGCGGTGCGAAGGCGACGCTGCCGCGGGTCAACCTGCTGGGGTCGGGCGCGATCCTGCGGGAGGTGATCCGGGCAGCCGACCTGCTCGCCGAGCACTGGGGCGTGACGAGCACCGTGTGGAGCGTGACGAGCTGGAAGGAGCTGCGGCGCGAGGCCCAGGAGTGCCGGCGCTGGAACATGCTGCATCCGGAGGCCGCGCCGCGGCAGAGCTACTTGGAGGCGACGCTGGCCGGAACGGACGGCCTGTTCGTCGCGGCCAGCGACCATGTGCGGGCCGTGCCCGAGCAGCTCGACCCCTGGGTTCCCGGCGGGCTGTTCGCGCTGGGCACCGACGGCTTCGGCCGCAGTGACACCCGCGGGCCGCTGCGGCGGCACTTCGAGGTCGACGCCGAGTGCATCGCCATCGGCACGCTCTCCCGCCTGGCGGCCGCGGGGGCGATCGGCTCCCATGTGGTGGCCGAGGCCATCCGCACGCTCGGCGTGAATCCCGACAAGATCGACGCCGCCTCGGCCTGATTCCCTGGAGCCGTGGCCGCCTCCCGGTCCGGCGACGTTCCCCGTTGCATCCCGAAACCTTCGCAGATCCCCCCACACGAATCACCTGCCATGGCCACTGAATTCAAGCTGCCCGACTTGGGCGAGAACATCGCGTCCGGCGACGTCGTCACCGTCTTCGTGTCGGAGGGCGACATCGTGAAGCCGGGGCAGACGCTCCTCGAGGTGGAGACCGACAAGGCCGTGATCGAGGTGCCGTGTGCGTCGGGCGGCCAGGTGGCGAAGGTGCTGGTCAAAAAGGGCGACACGGTGAAGGTCGGACAGGGGCTCGTGCTGCTCGACGCTCCCGGGGCGGCCCCAGCCAAGCCGGCCGCGGCCCCGCCTGCGGCCGCCAAGCCCGCGGCCGCTCCCGCACCGCAGCCGGCGGCGAAGCCCGTCGCGGCGCCGGCCGTCGCACCTGCCACCTCGGCTCCTGCAACGCGCACCGCTCCCGCTCCAGTGGCCGCGGAGGTCGCGGTGGAGGAGCCGGCGTCCGCGACGGCGGCGGCGGTCGATCCCGCCGGCCCCGCCGTGCGGCGGCTGGCCCGGGAACTGGGCGTCGATCTGGCTCGGGTGCGGGGCACCGGCCCCGCCGGCAGGATCGTGCGCGAGGACGTGATCGCCGCCGTCCGGCAGGCCAGCGCGCAGGGGGCGGCGCCTTCGCGGCCCGCGTCCCGGCCGCGTCCGTCGGGGGCGACGGAGCGGGACGACTGGGGGCCGATCCGCCGCGAGCAGATGTCGCGGATGCGGAAGACCATCGCGGTAAACATGGTCCGCAGCGTGTCGACGATCCCGCACCTCACGAACTTCGACGACGCCGACGTCACGGAGCTCGAGCACCTCCGCAAGGCGAGCGCCCAGGAGTACGCGAAGAGCAACGTGAAG
>JBIJCD010000029.1:0-16893 GCA_044344895.1 Pirellulales bacterium
TGGGCCGCCTCGGCCCACGCGACGAGACTTTTGCCGCCCCGAAGCCGTCGCTACACCAAACCGGGATGCGCACTAGAGCACATCTCGTTGTGCTGAAGCCACGCGCTGGAAGCACGGGAACGGGAGGCCAGGGAGGCGGCGAACGCTCGACGCGCCGTCACCTGATCGGCACCAGCGGCGGTGCCGTGGGCGGCGGCTGGACCGGCGCGGCCGGCACCGGCTGCGGCTGCACCGGGATCGGCCCGACCGGCTGCTGCGGCACGGGCACCGGCTGTCCGGGCTGCGGGAATCCGCCCGCCGGCTGAGGCAGCGGCTGTGACACGGTCGAGATCGGCGGGAAGCCGGCGCTCGGCACGGCCGCCTGCGTGACGACCGCCCGCGACCGGTAGTTGAGGTCGTCGATGAGCTGCTGCACCTCGGGCCGGATGCCGATGCCGCGGTTTTGAAACACGTCGGCCGGGGTCACGCCGAAGCGGCCGTAGAGCATCGAGTCGGCGTTGTGGTCCACCGACAGGTCGGCGCCGCCGAGCGACACGCCGAGGAACAGGCCGCGACTGCGGGCGTAGGAGTAGATCTCCGCGCCGAGCTTGGCGTCGGTGCCGGCATTGGCCTGCACACCGACCGGCCCGGCGGCCACGGAGGCATCGGCCCCGAGCGTGACCTTCTGCCCCTGCAGCACGCCGTTCAGGCTGCGCGGCGTGGCGAACACCAGCAGGATGTCGGCCGACTGGACGCCCGCTTGGAAGCCGAGGCTGCCGCCCCCCATCGTGACCATGACGGGCGGGCTCCATGTGCGGTCCGGGTTGCGGACGTGCAGCACGCCCCGGCCGAAGTTGACGCCAAGGATGAATCCCCCCTTGATCATGTTCGGGAAGATGGCGACGCCTTCCGCCTTCTCGAGCATCGTGGTCGGCAGCGACTGGTTGGGATTGGCGAAGAATTGGTCGAGGGACTCGCGGGCCGAGGCCACGGTCTGCACCTCCTGCTGCTGCCCCGACGCAGGAGCGGCGGCCGCCAAAGCCACCACGCAGCACGACACCAAACCCCACACCGTTCCGGCAATGTTCGTTCGCATGACGCATCCTCGCGGCAGGTGGACAATGACCGGGAGGGTATCCCGCCGCGGCCGCCGCGGTCGACGGCAGTTTCAAGGCGGAAAACCGGTTGCAGTCCCGGCAACGGGGGAGACTGACAGGCGTCCGGCCCGCGGCGATTCAGAGCCGGCCGTGGGCCTCGAGGAGCAGCTGCTCCGTCTCGTCCCAGCCGATGCAGCCGTCGGTGACCGACACGCCGTACTGCAGCCGGCTGCGGTCGCTGCTGAACGGCTGGCTGCCGGGGTTGATGTTGCTCTCCAGCATCATGCCCACGATCGACCGGTCACCCGCGACCCGCTGCGCGAGCACGTCGCGCCACACGACCGACTGGCGACGATGGTCCTTGCCGGAGTTGGCATGGCTGCAGTCGACGATCACGCAGGCGGGCAGCCCGGCCGCCTCCAGCTTGGTGCGGGCCTCGTGAAGGATCTCGGGTGAGTAATTGGAGCCGCTGCGGCCGCCCCGCAACATCATCACGCCCCAGGGGTTGCCCGTGGTGGAGACGACGCAGGTGCCGCCGTCGTTGTCGATGCCCAAGAAGCTGTGGGCGGCCCGGGCCGACTGCATCGCGTCGATGGCCGCCTGCAGCGAGCCGTCGGTCGAGTTCTTGAAGCCGACCGGCATCGACAGCCCGCTGGCCATCTGGCGGTGCGTGGGCGATTCGGTGGTGCGGGCACCGATCGCCCCCAGCACGATCGTGTCGGCGATGTATTGCGGGGTGATGGGCTCCAGGAACTCCGTCGCGGTGGGCATTCCCATCCGGGCGATCTCGATGAGCAGGCCGCGGGCGAGCCGCAGGCCGGTACCGACGTCGAACGAGTCGTCGAGATGCGGATCGTTGATCAAGCCCTTCCAGCCCACGGTGGTCCGGGGCTTCTCGAAATAGACCCGCATGACGACGAGCAGGCGGTCACCCACCCGTGCCGCGAGCTTCACCAGCCGTGCCGCGTAGTCGCGGGCCGCGTCGAGGTCGTGGATCGAGCAGGGCCCGACGATCGCCATCAGCCGGGAATCCTCGCCGGCGAGCACCTGCTCGACCGCCTGCCGACCATGCACGATCGTCCGCGTGGCCGACTCGTCGAGCGGCAGCAGGGCCGAGAGCCGGGCGGGGGGCACGAGCGGCTCGAGGCTGCGGATGCGGAGATTCGACGTGGATGGCACGGCGGAGGCCGCCCGCACGCCGGAGGCGGGATTCATTTCTTCAATGTACACCACGGCGGGCCGCTGCGACCCCCGCCGGACCGCGAATTTCGCCGGGCAAAAGGCCCACCCGGCCGCGAATCGCGGGGCAGACTTGCAGCGGCCGCCCCGCGGTTCCCGAGTGCATCACGCATGCCGACACGACGTCGCAGCCCCATCCGGCGACAGCGGAAACTGCACCACCGCGTCTACTGCATCGAGCTGGCGCCCGCCGTCCGGCGGCTGGCCCGCTTCCGCCGGCAGAACCCGCAGGCCCGGCACGACGCCACCTGCCTCTACGTGGGCTCCACCGGCCTCGACCCGCAGGACCGCTTCGAGAACCACCTGCGCGGCCACAAGGGCTGCCCGCTCGTGCGGGTGTACGGGGTCAGGCTGCGGCCCGACCTGTATGCGGATTTTCCCGCGATGACCTGGGAGGATGCGGTCGCGACGGAGGTCGCCTGGGCGCAGGAGCTCCGCGAATTGCGGTACGCCGTCTACCAGCACTGACGGCCGGCACGGGCCGGGCTGGCCCGGTGCCTCGGGCCGTCCACCGCGGCCGACCACCGCTTTCCCCCGACAGCGCGGGCGGGCATTTGACCGCCCGCGGCGCGGCTGGTTCAATCCGCTTCGACCGGTGCGCCCCGCGGCGGCCGGCAGCGGCCAGGAGGCCGGAAAGATCGAGGGCCGGCCGGCCCCGGGCCGGTGCACGAGAAGGAGTTCCAGGCGTGACACGGCACATCTTCGTCACCGGCGGCGTCGTCAGCTCGCTGGGCAAGGGGCTCACGAGCGCTTCGATCGGCATGCTGCTCGAATCCCGCGGCCTGCGGGTGAAGATGCAGAAGCTCGACCCCTACATCAACGTCGACCCGGGCACGATGAGCCCCTACCAGCACGGTGAGGTCTACGTCCTCGACGACGGCAGCGAGACCGACCTCGATCTCGGCCACTACGAGCGGTTCACCTCCACTCCGCTCACGCGGCAGAGCAACTACACGACCGGCCAGATCTACCTCTCGGTGATCAACAAGGAGCGGCGCGGCGAGTTTCTCGGCAAGACCGTGCAGGTGATCCCGCACGTCACCAACGAGATCAAGGATGTGATCGCCAATCTCGCCGACGCCGACACCGACGTGGTGATCACGGAGATCGGCGGCACCGTGGGCGACATCGAAAGCCTTCCGTTCCTGGAGGCCATCCGGCAGTTTCCGCTGGAGGTGGGCCGCGAGAACTGCATGTTCATCCACCTCACGCTCGTGCCCTATCTCAAGGCCGCCGGCGAGCTGAAGACCAAGCCCACCCAGCACTCGGTGGGCCTCCTGCGGCAGATCGGCATCCAGCCCGACGTGCTCGTCTGCCGCACGGAGCGGGCGCTCGACCTCTCCGACCGCGAAAAGATCGCGCTTTTTTGCAACGTCCCGCTCGACGCGGTCATCGAGGAGCGGGACAAGGACTTCTCGATCTACGAGGTGCCGCTGTCGCTGCAGTCGAACCGGATCGACGACATCGTGCTCAAGCGGTTCGGCCTCCAGGCCGGCCCCGCCGACCTTGACCAGTGGCACGACCTGCTGCACCGTCTCCGCAACCCGGAGCACGAGGTGTCGATCGCGCTGGTCGGCAAGTACGCGGAGCACCGCGACGCCTACAAGAGCATCTACGAGGCGCTCGACCACGGCGGCATCGCCCACCGCACGCAAGTCCGCGTGCAACCGATCAAGAGCGAGGATATCGAGCGGGAGGGAGCCGAGCGGCTGCTCGCAGGTTTCGACGGACTGATCGTGCCGGGCGGCTTCGGCGAGCGGGGCGTCGAGGGGAAGGTGGAGGCGATCGGCTTCGCCCGGGAGCGACGACTGCCGTTCCTCGGCATCTGTTTGGGGATGCAGTGCGCGGTGATCGACGTGGCACGGAACTGCGCCGGCCTGGCCGGAGCGCATTCCACGGAATTCGCCCGCGACACGCCCTACCCCGTCATCTGCCTGATGGAGGAGCAGCGGGGCGTGCTCGAGAAGGGTGGCACCATGCGGCTGGGAACGCAGCCGGCCGTGCTGGCCGAAGGGACGAAGTCGGCCGGCGCCTACGGCCGCACCAGGATCTCGGAGCGGCACCGCCACCGGTACGAGTTCAACCCGAAGTATCGGGCCGAGCTCGAGCGTGCCGGCCTCGTGATCGCCGGCACGAGTCCAGACGGGTCGCTCGTCGAGATCGTGGAACTGGCCGATCACCCTTGGTTCGTGGCGGTGCAGTTCCATCCCGAGTTCAAGAGCAAGCCCACGGCCGCCCATCCCCTGTTCGCCGGCCTCGTGGCAGCGGCGGTGGAGCGGCACGCCGGCAGCGCGTGGGTCGCCGAGGTCTGAGGAACGCAGCGATGACGGCAGCGACCGCCGACGCAGGGGACGACGGGCACGCCACGGGTGGCCAGCCGCCGCCGGCGACCCTCGAGTTTCTCGTGCACACGCTGTTCACGCAGGCGCTCATGGCGCTGGGCCGGATTCCGAACCCGATCACCAAGCAGGCGCACCGCAACCTGGCGACGGCCCGGCACTTCATCGACACGCTCGAGATGCTCGAGCGAAAGACCGCCGGCAATCTCACCGAGGACGAGCGGCGGCTGCTGGAGGAGATCCAGCACCAGCTGCGGATGATGTACATGGCCGAGCAGGAAGCCGGCCGCCCCGCCACCGCGTCCGAGCCCCCGCCCTCATGACGGCCTCCATCCTCGACGGTCGGGCGCTGGCGGCACGCATCGAAGATTCGCTGCGGGGAGAGGTGGACACGTTCACCGCCATGTTTCGCCGGCCGCCCCGTCTGGTGGTCGTGCTCGTGGGCGATCTGGCCGCCAGCGGCTCCTACGTGAAGAGCAAGGCCGCCGCCGCCGCCCGCGTGGGGATCGATTCCGAGGTCGTCCGCGTGCCCGCGACCGCCACCACGGCGGAGCTCGTGGCGCTGGTCGCCGCGATCGCCCGCGATGAACGCGGCCCCGCCGACGGCATCCTGGTGCAACTGCCGCTGCCGGAGCACGTCGACGCCGTCGCCGTGCTCGACGCCGTGCCGCCCGACCGCGACGTGGACGGCTTCCACCCGGAGAACGCCGGCCTCTTGTCGCAGGGCCGCCCCCGGTTCGTGCCCTGCACGGCCGCCGGCGTGCAGCGGATGCTGATCGACGCCGGCATCGAGACCGCCGGCCGTCATGCCGTGATCATCGGCCGCAGCGACATCGTCGGCAAGCCGCTGGCGCTGCTGCTGGCCTCGCGCGGCCGCGGCGGTGACGCGACCGTCACGCTCTGTCACAGCCGCTCGGCCGACCTGGCCGGCATCACCCGACAGGCCGATATCCTCGTCGCCGCCGTGGGCCGTCCGCGGCTGGTGACCGCCGGTATGGTGAAGCCCGGGGCGGCGGTCATCGATGTGGGAATCAACCGCCTCCAGAGCCCCGACGGCGGTGGCCGGCTGGTGGGGGACGTCGACTACGACGGCGTCCGCCAGGTCGCCGGCTGGATCTCGCCGGTGCCGGGCGGCGTAGGACCGCTGACCGTGGCCATGCTGCTGGCGAACACGCTCCTGGCCGCGGAACTGCGGGCCAAGGGGGGCTGAAACCTCGCCTTGTCGGGCCGCGGCGCGGTCCTTATCCTCCCCGCCCGCACGGAACCCCGCACCGGGAGGCGCCTCCCAGCTTGCCGGGCCGCTGCAGCCCCTCCGCGCGGCCCCGAACCGCCGCGGCCTGGGGTGGCCGACGGGTTCGTTCCGATCCTCGTGGGGCCCGCACCCACGGCCTGCCGAAGACACCGGTCCATGCGTCATTTCCTCCGAGCCCTGCGCGACGCCTCCAGGAACTGGCCACTGCTCGTCGCAGCGGTGTTGTGCTCGGCGGGCGTGGCGGCGCTATGGGGGGCGAACATAGCCGCCCTGTTCCCGGTCATCGAAGTGACGCTCAACGGCGAATCGCTGCAGTCGTGGAACGCCCGGCGGCTCGATGCGGCGGAGGAGCGGATCGTGGCCGGGCGCGGCGAAGCCGCCACCCTCGAGGCTGACGTCGCCAGCGGCACCATTGGCGTCGATGCGGCCACCCGGGCCCGGCTCCGCATCGACGCCCTCGCCGTGGAGCGGCGGGCCGACGAGGCGATCGTGGCCTCGTCGCGGATGCTCGCCCCGTGGCTCGACAGCCTCCTGCCCACCGATCCCTTCCGCACCGTGCTCCTGGTGGTGGCGCTGATCGTGGTCAGCACCTTTCTCAAGCACGTGCTCCTGCTGACGAGCACGCTGATCGTGGCCTGGGTCGCGATGAACGTCAGCCGCGGCCTGCGGATGCAGGTCGTCGACAAGGCGCTGGCGCTCGACCGGGCCCAGTTCATGCGGCTGGGCTCGGCCGGCTTCATGTCGCAACTCACGCACACGTCCGACATGCTCGCCAGCGGCATCACCGCGGTCTACGGCGGCGCCGTGACGGAGCCGCTGAAGATCCTGGCCTGCCTCGCGGGAGCCTTCTGCATCTCCTGGCAGCTCACGCTCGCCTGCCTGATGCTCGCGCCGCTGGTCGGATTCCTGATGATCTGGCTCAACCGCCGGATCCGCGGCATCTCCAAGAATCTGCTGGCCCGTTCGAAGGGCTTCCACCACGTGCTGCTGGAAACGCTCAACAACGTGCTCACCGTCCAGGCCTACACCATGGAGGATTTCGAGCGGCGCCGGTTCCGTGACTGCACCGCCGACATGATGCGCACCGGGCTCCGGCACACCTTCTATGCGGCGCTCGCCAATCCCATCACCGAAATCCTGGGCATCGGAATGGTGGCCACGTCGATCGCCGTGGGCGCGTGGCTGGTGATCAACCGGGAGACCGCGATCTTCGGGATCCCGATGACCGACCGGCCGATGACCGTGCCGGGCATCATGGTGTTCTTCGGGATGCTCATCGGGGCGAGCGACCCGGTCCGCAAGCTGTCGGGCGTGCTCACCGGATTCAACGTGGGGATCGTCGGTGCCCAGGCGCTCTACCCGCTGCTCGACACCCCCGCCAAGCTCGCCGAGCCCGCCGCCCCGCGGACCGTGGCCTCGCCCCACCGGGAGATCCGCCTGCGCGACGTCTCGTTCAGCTACGACGGCATCGATACGGTGGTCCGCGACGTCAACGTCTCGATCGCCTTCGGCGAGCGGGTGGCCATCGTCGGCCCCAACGGCGGCGGCAAGAGCACGCTCGTCAATTTGATCTGCCGATTCTACGACCCGACCGCCGGCCAGGTACTGCTCGACGGCGTCCCGCTCACCGACCTGTCGCTGCCCGATGTCCGCGGCCGGATCGCGATCGTCACGCAGCAGACGGAGCTCTTCAACGAGTCGATCCTCTACAACATCCGCTACGGCCGCTGGGACGCGACCGAGGAGGAGATCGTGGCCGCGGCCCGGCAGGCGCACGCCCACGAATTCATCGCCGATTTCCCGGACGGCTATCGCACGATGGTGGGGCCGAACGGCTTCCGCCTCTCCGGCGGCCAGCGGCAACGAATCGCCTTGGCGCGGGCCATCCTGCGAAACGCGGAGATCCTCGTGCTCGACGAGGCCACCAGCCAGATCGACGCCGAGAGCGAACGGCTGATCCATGAATCGCTGGCCCGCTACGTCGAAAACCGCACGGTGATCATGATCACGCACCGGGCGAGCACCCTGGCGCTGGCAGACTCGATCCTGCAGGTCGAGCACGGCAGGGTGACGAAGGTGCCGGCCGCGCAGCACCGCGCCGCCTGAAGCGCAGGCGAACGGCTCCACGCCGGCGAGGCGGTCACCATGCCCCGTCGGCGGACGTTCGCGGCGTCGAGGGCTGCCGCCACCGCTTCAGCCGCCGAGCCTGGCATCCCACCGGCCCGCGTCGCGCGGCTCGTAGTGCCGCAGCTCGAAGCTGTCCCGCACCACCGTCCGCACCGCGCGAAGATCGACGGAGCCGCCGCGGGCCAGCAGCTGCACGAGCAGGTTGCCGATGGCGGTGGCCTCCACCGGCCCGGCCACCACGGGGCGGGCGGTCGCGTCGGCGATCATCTGGCACAGCAACGCGTTCTTGACGCCGCCGCCCACCACGTGGATCCGCCCGATCCGCCTGCCCACCAGGGCGTCGATCTCCCCGATCGTGCGGCGGATCGCCGCCGCCACGCTCTCCAGCGCCGCGCGGACGACCGCCCCGGTCGTCTCCGGCACCGGCTCGCCGGCAACCCGCGCCAGGCTGCGGATCGCCTCCGGCATGTCGGCGGGAGCCACGAGCGACGGGTCGTTCGGATCGATGAGCGTGACCAGCGGGGCGGCCTCCGCCGCGAGAGCCGTGAGCTGGTCCCAGGTCCACTCGTTGCCGGCGCGCTGCCAGTGCATCCGGCACTGCTGCACGAGCCACAGGCCGCAGACGTTCTTCAGGAGGCGGGTCGTGCCGCCCACGCCCCCCTCGTTGGTGAAGTTGCGGGCGAGGCACGCCGGCGTGACGAGCGGTCGGTCGAGCTCGGCGCCGACCAACGCCCAGGTTCCCAGGCTGACGTAGCACCAGTCGGGTCGGCCGCTCGGCGGCTCCGACGCCGGCACGGCGGCGACGGCGCTGGCCGTGTCGTGCGTGCCCGGCACCACCACGCGAACGCCGGCAAGGCCCGTCTCCGCGGCCACCTCCGGTCGCAGTGGGCCCAGCTCGGCGCCCGGCTCCACGATTTCACCGAACAGGTGCCGAGGCAGGCCGAACCGCTCCAGCAGCGGAAACGCCCAGCCGCGGCGTTGCGGGTCGAAGCATTGAGACGTCGACGCGTTGGTCCGCTCGTTCGACCGCTCGCCGCAGAGCAGCCAGTGGAACAGGTCGGGCATCATCAGCAGCCGGTCCGCGGCGGCGAGCAGCGTGGGGTGACGTTTCTTGAGCGCCAGCAGCTGGTAGAGCGTGTTGATCTCCATGAACTGCAGGCCGGTGGCGGCGAAGATCTCGTCGCGGGGTACGACCTTCTCCGCTGCGGCGAGCATGCCCCGGGTGCGGGCGTCGCGGTAGCAGACGGGGTTGGCCACGAGCCCGTCGTCGGCCGAGAGCAGAGCGAAGTCGACGCCCCACGTGTCGACGCCGACGCTCGACACCGTCCGCCCATGCCGTCCCGCCGCGGCCCGCAGGCCGGCGAGCACCTCCTGCCAGAGCCGCACGAGATCCCAGACGAGTTCCCCGCCGAGCGGCACCGGGCCGTTGTCGAAACGGTGGATCTCTTCCAGCTCGAGGATCCGCCCGTCAAAGCTTCCCGACACGACCCGCCCGCCCGACGCTCCCAGGTCGATCGCCAAGGCCACGGACCGCGTCATAGCGTGTCATCTCCGTCGAAAGCGTAGGGAGCACCTGCAGGCGGGCGGAAACGCGCCCTGCCCGAGCCGAACTGGCGTATTGTTCCGTTTTCCGCGGCCCTGGCGAGGGGGGAATGGTGCCGGCCTCGCGGCCGGGAAAAACCGGAAAAATTTCCGGGCGGTCGCGTGCGGCCGCGGAGAGGCAAGGGTGCCAGGGTCGATAAAACCCGTGGAAACGCCTATTGTTAGCGGGACCGGTCGATCTCCCGGCGGGCAGCCGGCACCGGCCCCGCATCCCGCCGTCATCCCGGCAACCGCAGAGTCTCCATGGGTTCGAACGCCAGCGACGCCGCTCCCTCCGCACCGGCGCCAGCGGTGCACGACGAACTCGCCCGCGCCAGTCTGGCCCTGGAGGCCGCCGAGCCGCAGGAGGTCATCCGCTGGGCCGTGGAACGCTACGGCGGCCGGCTGACGATGGCGACCGCCTTCGGCCCCGAGGGCTGCCTCATCATCCACTGGCTGGCGACGATCGCGCCACGGACCTTCGTCTTCAATCTCGAGACCGGCTACCAGTTCAAGGAGACGCTCGATCTCCGCGACCGGATCGCCCGCCGCTACGGCATCGAGGTCTCCCTGGAACGGCCGGATCTTTCGGTGGCCGAGTACGAGCGGCTCCACGGAGGACCGCTCCACGGCACCGACCCCAACCGCTGCTGCGCCGACCGCAAGATCGCCGTGATCCGCCGGGTGCTGGCCGGCTTCGACGCCTGGATGAGCGGCATCCGTCGCGACCAGAGCACCGATCGGTCGGTGGCGCCGATCGTCGGCTGGGATGCGAAGTTCGGCGTGGTCAAAGTCTCGCCGCTGGCCAACTGGACGAAGGCCAAAGTCTGGGAGGCGATCGTCCGCGAGGACATCCCCTACAACCCGCTGCACGACCAGGGCTACATGTCGATCGGCTGCTGGCCGTGCACGCGTCCGGTCACCTTCGGCGAGGACGAGCGCGCCGGCCGCTGGAGCGGCACGGCGAAGACGGAGTGCGGGCTGCACTCCCGCGACCACTGACCGTGGCTCATTTCACGACGGGCCGCAGCGCGAAGAACGTATCGCAGATCGCGTCGCTGGCTCGGTTGAGCCGCGACTGGAAGGTGTCGACGAACCGGTGGAGGCCGCCCTCCTCCTCCAGGATCTCGTCGATGTGCGCGTAGTCGAGCTCCGCGCGGAGGCGTCCGAGCTGCTGCTCGGCCGGGTTCGAATAGCTGCCCTTCGTGCCGCCGGTGACGGCCAGCAGCGACTCCTCCGCCTTGATGAGGCAGAAGTGCATCGCCCGGGGGAAGGCCCGGTCGAGCACCAGAAACTCGGCAACGTTGCGGCGGGTCACGCCGCCGTACTGCTTGCGGTACATCTCGAGGGCGCTGGCGCTCTCGAGCACGGCGGACCATTCCACGCCGCCATGCCCCTCGCCATTCACGTCCCGCTCGGGCGGGTCACCGGGCACTGCCGCCGGCGGATGGAAGAAGTGCTCCACGTCGAGCACCCGGCTCGTCTTGTCGGCCCGCTCGACGAGCCGGCCCATGCGCGCGAAGTGCCAGGCCTCGCCGTGCGACATCGTGGCATCGGTCACGCCGGCGATCAGCTGGCTGGACCGTTTCACCTCGTCGAGAAACTCCCGGGGGTTCTCCACCGTGCCCCGGCCGGCGGCCCGCACGGCGAGATAGCACTTGTTGATCTCCTCCCACATGGGGGAGCTGATCATGTCGCGGACGGTGCGGGCGTTCTCGCGCGCCGCGTGCAGGCAGCAGGCGATGGAGTTGGGGTTCTCTTGGTCGAAGGCGAGGAAGTCGATGACGTTGGGCTGGTCGGCCAGGCCGCGGCGGGCCCAGAATTCGGCCTGGTCTCCGAAGATGCAGACCAGCGCGTTCCACAGCCGGCCCGGGCTGATCGTCCCCTCCAGCGCGAGGTCGAGCGTGGTATCCATCGCCCGTGCGACGTTCTCCGCCCGCTCGATCTGGCGATTCATCCAATAGACGCTTTCGGCGACGCGGGAGAGCATGGTGTGCAGCTGAGGAAAGTGAGGAGACGCCGGTCGGTTTCAGGTCCGGCCCGAGTGGACGACCCAGGTGTCCTTGCTGCCGCCACCCTGCGAGGAGTTGACCACGAGCGATCCCTTCACCAGCGCCACCCGCGTCAGGCCGCCGGGAAGCACGAAGATGTCCTCGCCGTAGAGAATGAACGGCCGCAGGTCGACGTGGCGACCCTCCAGGGAATCGCCGACGACGGTGGGCACGCGGGAGAGAGAGAGCATCGGCTGAGCGACGTAATTCCGCGGGTTGGCGCGGATCCGCTCCCGGCACTCCGCCAGCTGCTCCCGCGAGGCGCGTGGCCCCAGCACGATGCCGTAGCCACCCGACTCGTTGGCGGGCTTGACGACGAGTTCCTCGAGCTTGTCGAGCACGTGGCTGCACTGGTCGGGCTCGCCACACACGTAGGTGGGCACGTTCGGCAGGATGGCGTCCTCGCCGAGGTAGTAGCGGATGATCTGCGGCACGTAGGCGTAGACTGCCTTGTCGTCGGCGATGCCGGTGCCGGGCGCGTTGACGAGCGCCACGTTGCCCGCGCGGTAGGCGTTCATCAGCCCCGGCACGCCCACGACGGAATCCTCGCGGAAGCACCGCGGATCGAGGAAATCGTCGTCGATCCGCCGGTAGATCACGTCGACCCGCTCGAATCCCCGCGTCGTCCGCATGAACACCACGTCGTCGAGCACCACCAGATCGGAGCCCTGCACGAGTTCCACGCCCATCTGCCGGGCGAGGAAGCTGTGCTCGAAGTACGCGGAGTTGTAGATGCCCGGCGTCAGCACCACGACCGTCGGATCGCGGGCCTGCGGCGGCGCGATGTACTCGAGCATCGCCAGCAGCTTCTCGGGATAGTTTTCCACCGGGCTGATCCGCTGCCCGGCGAACAACTGCGGAAACGTCCGCTTCATCACCTCCCGGTTCTCGAGCACGTACGAGACACCCGACGGCGTCCGCAGGTTGTCTTCGAGCACATAGATCACGCCGTCCCCGCCGCGGACCAGATCGGTGCCGGTGATGTGGCACCACACCCCCCGCGGCGGCTTGAGGCCCGCGCACGGCCCGCGAAAGCACTTGCCGGAGTCGACCAGCCAGTCGGGCACGACGCCGTCGCTGACGATGCGGCGCTGGTTGTAGACGTCGTCGATGAACAGGTTCAGGGCGTGGATCCGCTGCTTCAACCCCCGCTCGATCACCCCCCACTCCGCCGCTTCGATCACCCGCGGCACGATGTCAAAGGGCCAGACCTTCTCCGTGCCGGCCTCGTGGCCATACACGTTGAACGTGATGCCCATGGTGAGCAGCGTCTTGTCGGCGGCCTTCTGCCGCTCGGCGAGTTCGCCGTTGGAAAACGCGGCCAGCCGCCGGGCCACCTGCTCGGCCCCCGGCCGCGGCTCGAGGGCCGGATCGAGGAGTTCGTCCCAGAAACCGTCGGTCTGGTAGGCGCGAAGATCCATGGCGGCTCGGGCAGGAGAGGGCACGGGAGCCGGGGCACCGTGCCGTGGGGTGGGCGACGCGGTCGGCCGGCCGCCTGCATGACCTCCGCGCGCCGATGACCATACACCATTGCGCGCCGCAAAAAAATGCCCCGCGCGGATCGGCGGCCGCCGGTCGAGCCCGGCGGCGTTCCGCCTCCGGCGGCACCCGGCCGGGCGCCACGGTTCCCGCCCGCTGCGGACGCGACTACCCTGCGTGCAGCAGCGATTCGAGCACGCCGCTGACATCCTCCGTCCGCAGCGGCACCTCCACCAGCTTGCGGCGGTCGTCGACGCGGGCCCGCGCGGCGAGGTCCTGGCGGTTGTGATCGACGAGGAGGACGGCGGGGACGTTTCTGAGAAACTCGTCGTGGGCCAGCGAGTTGAACACGTTCACGCCGGCTTCGCCGACCGAGGCGGCGTTGATGAGGAGGCAGTCGGCCACCGGGGGCTTCGCCGAACAGCAGGCGACCGCCCGGTCGGCGTTCTCCGTCAGCAGCACCTTGTAGCCGAGGTTCCGGAAGAACTCCCGCAGCGGGGCCAGATCCGGCGAGGCCGACGCCACCAGCATGAGCGTGCCCTTGGTGGCGGCGGCAGCCACCGTGGCTGGCCGCCCAGCACCGGCCGCCGGAGCCGCCGCCGGAGCCGCCGCCGGCGCGGCTGCTGTCGACGGAACCTTCCCGGACTCCTGCGCGGCCCCCTCGTGCCGTGCGATGAGATGCTCCAGCGCGCGGCGGACCTCCGCCATCGTCTGCCAGCGTTCCTTGGGATCGAGTTGCATCATCTTCGCGACCCAATCGACCACGTCCCGCGGCAGATGGGGGGCCCGCGACCCGAGGGGCTCGACGCTCGTGAATCGCTTCGGATCGGAGCGGACGGTGCGATCGCGCGACTCCACCAACGCCGAAGTGCCGGAGAGTGCCAGGTAGGCGATGGTGCCCAGAAAATAGATGTCGCTGCGGACCGAGTCGTCCTTGAGGCCCGCCATGTTCTCGAGGGCGGCATAGTCGACGGTGCGCGGCGGCCCCATCCGCCGCACCGCCTTGCTGCTGCCGGCCGTGTCGCCCCCGGCCAGGCCGAAGTCGACGAGCTTGGCCTGGCCAGAAAACGAGACCAGCACGTTGGAGGCCTTCAGATCCCGGTGGGTCACGCCGCGGCGGTGCGCGTACTCCAGCCCCTCGACGATCTGCAGGATCAGCGGAAGGGCCCGCTTCACGTCGATGGCTCCGCGGACCCTCACCAGCTCCCGCATCGTCTGCCCCTCGACGAACTCCATCGTGATGAAGCTGGTGTTGTTTTCCCGGCCGACCTCTTCGATGGCCACGATGTTGGGATGCCGCAACAGCTTGCCGACCTCGCCCTCGCGCTGGAACGACCGGCACTTCTCCTCGTCGGAACTGAACCGCGACCGCAGCACCTTCACGGCGAGAATCCGGCCGCTGTCCGCGTGGATCGCCCGATAGACCCGGGAGAAGGAGCCGGCGCCGACCTGATAGAGAATCTTGGCCCGGCCGAAGAAATAGCCCTGGCGCTCGCCCCGCAGCAGCCGGTCGAGCTGGTAGGACGTGAGCAGCTCACGCCGCAGCAGCGCAGCGCCCAGATCCTTGGCCGGCACATTGCGGCCCCCCAGGTCGCCCCACGCGGCGTCCATCTGCGACTGCTGCACGAGATCGATCTGCTCGATCAGGTTGGCCAGGTCTTCGGCGGAGGCAGGCTTCATGGGCGAAGCTGGGCGGTAGGGAGGGGAGGCGGAAGGCGGGGAGAGACGGCGGGGCATGCCTCGGAATGGGGGGCTGGCCGGGGCATACGGTTCGTCCTGTCGCCGATCTTCCGGCGGACGCCCTCTCTACGTTGATCATAGCTGAATGTTCTGGCCAACGCCGCCGAAATGGACGATTTTTCAGGCACAATCGTCGCCGCCATCCCGCCTCACCCGAGCCTGCGCGGGTCCGGTGGCCCGCTCGACCGAACCCTTCTCACAGGGGGGTGTGTTCTTTCCCGGGATTTCGCCGCCCCGCGTCCGGTCTGGAGTCCCTGGGGGCCTGACTGTTACAAGCCCCGCCATACCGCCGCCAGCCGCCCGGCGCAGCCCCAGCAGCAGATCGCCATGTCCGGGCCGACCGCCATCCCGCCGCTTCTTTTCCGGGCAGCCGTCGTCGGGCTGATCGCGGTGGGCTGCCTCGCCTTCCCGCCCGGGGTCAACGCGGCTGCCGCCGATATCGACGAGGGCTTCGAGGGGCCCGCGGCCGGCTGGACGGTCGTCGACGCCGACTGCCAGCCCCGGGTGTCGAGCCACGCCGTCGAACCTGCGGCGGCCCATCGGGGCCGCGGTGGCGAGCGGCTGGTCGTCGATGCGTCCGCGGGCACGACACTGCGGCTGCAGTTTCCGGTGGGCGCCGCTCGGGTGATCGATGAACTCCATGGCTCCGTCTGGGTGCGGGGCAATCGCCCGGATCTCCGTCTCGCAGCCCGCGTGCTGCTGCCACACTTTCCGTCGTCCCACAGCGGCAGGCCCGTGGAGGTGCTGGTGCCGGGCACGGTGTCGCGGGACGCCGACCGCTGGGAGCTGCTCGAAGTCGGCGACATCCGGGCATCGCTCGACCGGCAGCTCGCCGCCATCCGCGCCCAGCACGGCGCGGCCGGTTCGGCCGCGGCCGCCGTCGTGACCCATCTCGTGCTCGACATCTACTCGGGCCCCGGACACTACGACCTCGCCATCGACGACCTGCGGCTGCAGGGGATCGTCGACACCCGGGGCGAGGCCCGTCCCGCCCCCGCACCGGGAAGCGATGCCGTCGCGCTGCGGGATGCCGCCGTGCGGCTGGCGGCGCACGCGGAGCCCGCCGGACCGGCCGCCCCCCAGGCGGCGCTCACCAGAGGGGTGCTGGAGGTCGGCGGCCGCCCCTTCTTCCCGCGGGCCATCGACCACAACGGCGAGCCCCTCGAACTGCTCGCCCGCCTGGGATTCAACTGCGTACGGCTGTCGGCGCCGGCCTCGGCCGACCTCCTGGCGGAGGCACAGCGGGCCGGCGTGTGGCTGATCTGCCCGCCGCCCGACCTGCCCGACGTCGACATCCGCGACCCGGAGTCGCTGCCGACATTCTCCTCCCGCTGGGACCGGGTGCTGATGTGGGACATGGGAGCCGGGCTCTCCGAGGCCGACGCCGCGACGCTCGCCGAGCGCGGCCGCCGCGTCCGGACCTGCGACAGCCGGAACGCCCGGCCGCTGATCGCCTCCGCCGACTCCGGGCTGCGGACGGTGTCGCGGCACGTCGACATGGTCGTGGCGCGGCGCACGGTGCTCGGCACCAGCCTCGAACTGCTCGACTATCTCACCTGGCTGCGCGAGCGGCCCCGGCTGGCGCGGCCCGGCACGCCGTTTCTCGCCGCGCTGTCCACGGAGGTGGATCCGCGGACCGCCCGGCAGGCAGCAGCGCTGTCGGGCATCGGCGGGCAGGGATTGGCGGTCGACCCGGAGAGCCTGTGCCTGGCAGCTTTTTCCGCACTGGCGGCCGGCACCCGCGGCATCCTCTTCTCGTCGGCGCACCGGCTCGACGGCGATGGCCGCGAGCCGCAGGCCCGCGCGGCGGCCGCGCAGGCGATGAACCTCGAACTGCGGCTCGCGGAGCCGTGGGCCGCGGCCGGC
The DNA here is from genome assembly GCA_044344895.1 of Pirellulales bacterium. GTDB lineage: Bacteria > Planctomycetota > Planctomycetia > Pirellulales > UBA1268 > CAMCQY01. The sequence goes on from JBIJCD010000029.1 coordinate 16,751, forward strand.
CGGTTCTCCGTGCAGGCGCAATCGAGCGACCCCGAGGTGCAGGCCGTGGTGCTGGAGGCGTCGCGGGCGCGGCTGCTGCTGGCCTGGCGGTGCGTGCAGGGCGCGCAGATTGTGGCCCGGCACTACCACGGCGACATCCCCCG
>JBIJCD010000306.1:0-4793 GCA_044344895.1 Pirellulales bacterium
TGGGCGTGGTCGCCAGCTCCAGTTCGAGCGAGCCGCGCGGCACGCCGAGCCGGACGGCCAGATCCATCGCATGACCGGCGGCGGAAGCCGGCTCGACGCGCCAGCGGTTGAGCCACCCGCCCTTCGCCGAGCCGCGCTGCGGTTCGAGCGCGTCGGTGAGCAGGAACCGTCGCCAGTGCCGGGCGAACCCCACCCGCCGCCGCGCGCCACCTGCGAAGGCCAACGCCGCCGAGGAGAGCGAGTTGGGCACGATGACCGCAACGTCGGCCGGATTCTCGCGGAGCCGGCGGGCCACGGCCCCGAACCGCCGGGAGGGATCCCGGCTGCGTCGGTCGTAGAAGATCATGTGGTCGAGCCACGGCGAGCCCTCGAGCAGCTCTGCGTACATCGGCTTGAGCACGCCGGTGATCCTGGTGCCGGCGCCGAAGTGGCCGCGGAGTGCGCGCAGCATCGGCGTGCTCATCACGAAGTCGCCGACCCAGCGCGGCAGGATGACGACGATGTGTTGTGGGGCGCGGTGCATGGGGCGACACAGTACCCCGCCGACCGCCAAACGCCCAACTCCAAAAAAGGCCCGGCGCCAGCCCCGTGGCCCCGATCAATCGGGCTTGGCGACCGCACGTGCCGGGTTCATCCGCGCCGCGGACCGGGCGGCGACGACACCGGCCGCCAGGGCTGCGGACAGCGTGACGATCCAGGTCAGGGCGATCCAGCCAGCGGGCACGCCCGCACGGCCCGACGCGAACGCGGGCGCCAGCGACAGCCCGCCTGACAGCGTGCCGACGGCCAGGCCGAGGAGCACCATCAGGAGCGTCTCGAGCACGACGAGCAGCTGCACGCGTCCGCGCGTGAACCCGATCGCCCGCAGAAGCCCGAGGCTGCCGCGGCGCTCGAGCACGCTTTGCACCTGCACCGCTGCCACGCCCGCCGTGCCCAGGACAAGCCCGAGCGTGCCGAGCGCCTGGAAGCCGGCGAGAAAGGTGTTCTGCACGCCCTGCAGGCTGCGCAAGCGGTCGAGCGTCGGCACGACGGCCGGTCCGGCGTCGGCCCAGGCCCGGGCCACCGCCCGCGCCGCCAGCGGCTCGGCGGCGGAATCGTCACCCGCATCGACCAGCGCCATCGAATAGCCCGACAGCCGGGGAAAGAGCCGCTGGAAATCGGCCTCCCCCATGAGCACGTAGCCCTGCAGGATGCCGGGCTCGAGCAGCCCCACGATCTCGCAGGGAGCCCGGCCGTCGTCGGTGTCGAGATGGAAGACCGAACCGACGCCCCCGAGCTTGAGCGCCCACTGCGCCGTCGCCTGGTCGAGGATCACCGGCGTGGGCCGCGGCGCGGTCGGCCCGGGCCGACCGCCGTCGAGGAGCGTCCAGGGATTCGCCCTCGCGCCGCCGGCCGCGGGCAGCGGCGCATGGTCGACGAACCGGAAGCCGCCCCGCTCGATGAACGACGGCCCGAGTCCGAGGACGGTCGGCCGCGTCGGCGCGTACAGGTTCATGCAGCTGGCGTCGTCGCCGGCGGTCGACCTGATCCGGGCGATCGTGCACCGCGACAGCGCCGCCTGCTCGTCGCTGGAGAGGCCGAGCGAGTCGCGCTGCGTGGGGTCGGCGGGATCGATGCCGGAGGCCGCCGCGAACGTGGCGAGGAACGTCCAGCCACCCGTCGGAGATTCCCGGTCGTGCGGCCGGCGCGGCGGCTGCAGCGCGAACGCCGAGACGGCCACGATCAGGAACTCGGCGCAGGCGACGATCGCCGCCACGGCGAAGGCCCGCGACCGGCCGCGGGTCAGCCCCCGCCAGGCGAGACCGGCCAGCGAACGCAGCGGCGGCCGGCCGCCGTGGGCCACCGGCGACAGCAGCAGCCTCACCAGCGCGAGCAGGCCCGCCAGGGCCGCGAAGCCGCTGCCGAAGAAGATGCCGATCGCCGCCTGTGGATCGGCATGGCGGCCCCACCACGCCAGGCCCAGCGCCGCCGCCGGGCCGGCCACCGCCACGAGCCGGGTGAGCAGCCCGGCGGCACTGCCGGTCGCCGTTGCATCGCCGTCGACGCCCTTGAGCAGGGGCAGCGGCGACAGCCGCGCCGCCCGCCAGGCGGCCAGCGCCACCGCGGCGAGCGACACACCCGCAGCGACGGCTGCGGCCGGGAGCGTCGCCACCAGTGTCGGCCAGAAGCCGGCCTGGCCCGCGCCGCCGAAGGCATCGGCCGAGCCGGCGGCCACCCCGGCCGTCCACGCAGATGCCAGTCGCGCCAGCAACGCCGACGACCAGAGCGGTCCCAGGAGCGATCCGACGACGACGCCCGTGACCGCCGCCACACCGCCGATGCCCGCCAGCAGCGCAGCCACCCGGCCGGCTGGCCAGCCGATCGCCGCCAGGATCCCCACGTCGCGGCGCCGGGCTGCGACCAGCAGCTTGAACAGCAGCCACTCGAGCATCAGGCCGGCGCCGACGAGGAAGCTCGAAAGCGCGAGGAAGAGCCCGCCGAAGGGCGTCGAGCCCCGGGCCGCGGCGTCGGCCTGGTCGCGAACGGGCAGCGCCCGCATCCCCAGCTGCGAAGGTTCGACGGCGGCGGCCAGGTCCGTGGCGACCGCTTCCGGCGCCGCGACGGCCGCCGCCGGCACGTGCCACGCGGTCGTCTCGCCGAACCGGCTGCCGGCGAGCCGTCGGGCCGTGCCGAGCGACACGAAGGCCTTCGGCGCGGCGCCGTAGGCCTTCCAGTAGCGGTCGTCTTCGTCGTGCGGCGGCGAAACGCGGACGCGGCTGCGGTCGAAGGGGAAGGGGGGATCCCAGTCGGCGATCGATGCCTCGTCGGTGATGCCCTCCACCTCCGGCACGAGCTCCCGCGCCACGGCGGCGCCGCGCATCGCCGCGATCCCGCACACTCGCAGCGTGCAGGACGTCTCGACGACGCGGCCGTGCAGCGTTTCCGGTTCGAAGAAGCGGATCTCGAGCGGGTCGCCCACGGCGACCGGCCTGCCCTGCGCGGCGAGATCGTCGGCCGCCCAACGATCGATCACCACCTCGTCGGGCCCCGGCAGCGGCAGCCGCATGCCGGCGTCGTCGACGAGATCGCCCACCGGCAGCGACGTCGAGTCGACGCCCACGACCGTCGAATAGGGGATGGCGGCGCGGTGCTCCGCCGCCGCCTGCGGATCGGAGGCGGGTGCCGCGATCGAGTTGGCCAGAAACACGATCGATGGCCGGCCGCCGAGTGGACGGAGCACCTTCTCCGCGGCCCGGTCGGCCGCGCGGGGCAGGAGCAAGCTGCGGCTGCCGAGCCGCCAGGCCGCGGCGTCCCGCGGCCGCTCGAGCGTGAGCCCGAGGTCGGCGAGCGTCGGAGCGATCGCCGTCGCGATCACCGCGGCCGCGTCGCGGCGGGCCGGCGCAGCCGCACCGGAAGCGGACTCTTCGACGGCCAGCATGACGTTGGCGACGGCCGCGTCGCGGCGCAGGATCGACTGCACGGTGGCGAGCGACGTGACGGCCAGGCCGGCCGTCACCTGCGCGGGCCGCAGCGAGAATCGGCCCAGTCCCTCCGCCGGCAGCACCTCCGCCACCCGCAGCCGGCGGCTGAAGGAATCGCTCGTCCGCCGGCCGAGCGGGCTGTCGCCAGGCACCTCTCCCGGCTTCGCGATGCGCATGACCACCGTGTCAGCGGCGCTGACCCCGAGCGATCCGGCCAGCTGCCCGTTGACCACGATCGCATCCGCGGCCACGCCCGCCGGCGCCGCCGCGAACCCCAGGGTGGCCGGCTCGTCGCAGGCCAGCAGCGTCGCCCGCTGCGGCGGCCCCGCGCGGCCACCGGAGCCCACCGCCTCCAGCGACACGTCCAGCACGATCGCGGGCACGAGCCGCGGCCCTGAGCCGCCGGCCCGCACCGCGGCCTCGGTCTCGGCCGCCAGGGCGGGGCGGAAGAAACCGTCGGCGACCACGGCGGCCTCGATGCCGCCGAGCCGGGCCACGGCGAGCCGGCGGAGCCCCCGCTGCATCGCGTCGCCGACGCCGACGGCGCCGACGATCGTCGTGGCCACCACGCCGCAGGCTGCCGCCAATGCCGCCAGCTGCGGCCACCACTGCCGGATGAGCCGCGCGGCCAGCGCCGCCGCCGACCGCACGCCAGCCCCGCCGGGGGCTTCCGCGGACGGGCCGACCGACGGCGGCGGAACCCCTGGGCTGTTCATGGCACGAGCCTCATCGCGCGAGCCGGCCGTCGACGAGCTGCCGCACCGCGCCCACGCGGGCGGCGACCGACTCGGCGTGGGTGACCACCACGAGCATGCCTCCCGACTCCGCGGCGAGCTCGACGAGCAGGTCGGTGACGGTGGCGGCCGCGTGCTGGTCGAGCTGCCCTGTGGGCTCGTCGGCCAGGATCAGCCGCGGTGAGAGCACGAGCGCCCGCGCCACGGCCACCCGCTGCCGCTCGCCCCCGGAAAGCTCGGCCGGCAACGACGCCAGCCGATGCGACAGGCCCACACGGTCGAGCAGCCGCCTGGCGCGGACGAGCACGTCGACCTCGGCGCGTCCCGAGGCCAGGGCCGGCAGCACCACGTTGTCGAGCGCGGTGCAGCCGGAGAGCAGGTGGTGCTCCTGGAACACGAACCCGATGCGGCGGTTGCGAAACCCAGCCCGCGCCGCGGCATCGAGCGCGAAGGGATCGACGCTGTCGAGCCGCACCGTTCCGCCCGTCGGCGGCTCGAGCGCCCCGAGGATGGCCAGCAGCGTGCTCTTGCCCGAGCCGCTCGGTCCCATGATCGCCATGCGGCCGCCAGGCTCGAGCGCAAACGTCACCTCGTCGAG
>JBIJCD010000307.1:0-4787 GCA_044344895.1 Pirellulales bacterium
GAGATGGTGGCCGGGTCCGGCATCCTCTCGAAGACGATCGAATGGGTACGGATCGGTGGCACCGCATCGAACGGTCCGCAACCGGCCCCGTGATCGTGCTCCGACAGGCCCGTGGGCGGCTCTGCGTCAGCGGACGGCCAGGCCGTTGACTTTCTTGTTCGACGGGAGTTCGCCGGCCACGCCCGCGGCCTGGAAGCCGAACGACACCTCGGCCCCGGCCGCGATCGTGGCATTCCACTCGGCGTTTCGGATCACGTAGCGCGTTCCCACGTGGCTGACGATCACGGCGTTCCAGATGTTCACGATGTTGGCCTTCATGTCGAACTCGATCGTCCAGCCCTTGATGGCGGTGGTGCCCGTGTTCTTGATGCGTATCTCGCCGTTGAATCCGGTCCCCCAGCCGCTCGTCTGCGTGTAGGTCACCACCACGCCGCTGGTGGGCGTCGGCGTCGGTGTGGGCGTGGGGGCCACGGTGTCGTCATCGAGGATCGTGCCCGTGGCGAAGGCCCGGGCGACGGTGGCGTTGGTCGGGTTCTTGAGCGCGAGCGAGAAGGTCTCGTTCGCCTCCGCGGTCGTGTCGCGGGTGACGAGCACCGTGACCGTCTTCTGTGTCTCGCCCGCCGCGAACGTGAGCGTGCCCGATACGGCCGCGTAGTCGCTGCCGGCCGCCGCCGTGCCGTTTGCCGTGGCGTACTGCACCGCGACCGGCTGCGTACCGGCCGCCGAGAGCGACACCGTGAACGTCAGGGGCGTGGTGGTGACGGCCGTGCCGGATCCCGAGACGGCCGGAAACTGGAACTGCACGGCCTTGAGCGGGTCGACCTTGGCGGTGTTCACGGTCTTCCAGTCGTCCGCCAGAATGCCGCCCGTGTCGCCTGAATTCGGGTTCCACGACCAGTAGGTCCAGCTGACTCCCTGCCGGCCGGCGGCGAGGTCGATCGTCCCGTTGCCGTCGAGATCCCCCTGCAGGTAGCCCACGAGCTTCGTGTACCAGGCCCGGTCGCTGGCGGTGGCGAGCTTGCTGCCGAATTCACCCAGCAGCACGGGCGCGGTGCCGCTGCGGAAGAGGTAGCCCCAGTTTCTGTCCCACACCGCCGGCAGGTTGTTGGGATACGCCGGGTCGCTGAAGTAGCTCTGGGCGTAGACGCTGGCGGGATAGTCGTGCGCCGAGTAGACGAGCCGACCGGGTGTGCTCAGCCGTACCGGAGCCGCACCCGCGTTGGAGAGATTGCCGCCCCACCAGTAGCTCCCGGACGAGGTCGTCTCGATCCCCTCCACGATCACCAGCAGGTTGGGGTTGGCGGCGAGCACCGCGTTGCCGCCGCGCTCCGCGGCCAGCCGCCAGTCGTTCGCGCTGCCGTCGCCCCAGGTAGCCGGGCCATGGGGCTCGTTGTGCAGGTCGATGCCGATCACGGTGGCGTTGCCGGCATACCGGGACGCGAGCATCGAGAGGTTCGCGATCCACTTGCTCTCGGGATAGGCCGTCGTGTACCAGAGGCCCGACTCGTTGGCGCTGTTGCCGGCGGCCGAGCGGTGGTGGTCGAGGATGATTCGCAGCCCGATCTGGCCGGCGTAGGCCACGATCCTGTCCATGATCTGCAGGCCCGAGAGGCTCTGCAGGTCGGCATTCTTGTTGAAGTCGATGCCGTTAGGCGTGCTCCCCGTGTCGAAGAGCTGGTCGCAGTAGGGAAGCCGGATCGTGTTGAAGCCGAGTGACTTCATCTGATCCATCATCTCCTTATAGCCGCGAGTCCAGAGGCCGTGGGGCGCGAAGTTGCTGGTCTCGAAGCCGAACCAGTTCACCCCCGCGATCCGCACGGGCGTGTTGGCGGCGTCGAGGATCTGGCTTCCTGACGTGTGCAGGTAGCCGGCGGCGGCGGTCGCCTGCGGGTTGCCCTCCGTCACCGAGACGTCGCTCACGCTCACCGTGGGGAGCGTCGGAGCCGGCACGGCGCCGCCGGAGAGCGCGGGATCGCTGCCGTAATCGCCCCACGTCGTGCTGAACCCCCCGGCGGGGATCGATGGCAGGCCGCAGTGGGTGTTGGCCAGCTGGCCCGACGGGCCGGGGTTGTCGCGGTTGAGCGACCACATCGAGAGCATGCCCAGGCCCTTCGCCCGGGCGAACGTCTCCAGGCGGTCTGCATCCTGAAGCGTGAACACCTCGCTCGTCACGTCGTTGATGCCCAGCATCGGCGTCACGCCCAGCTGATTCCAGCCGAAGGCCTGGCCGAATCCGGAGAAGAGGCTCGTCAGCTGCGCGAACGTACTGTTGGCCGCGTCGATCGCATAGTCGCCCATCGTCTTCAGCTGCGGCGGAGCGGCGCTGTCGCCGTAATCCATGGCCATCACGTTAACGCCATCGACCTTCACGCCGGACACTAGCGCCGTCTTCACGACGTTCAGCCCGTCCTGGGTGAGCCCCTGGGGCAGCACGGGCAGGGTGAGCCACACGCCGAGGCCAGGCCGGCTCTGCTGCACGATCGCGAGCGCATCCATCTGGAGCTTCAGCGTCTGTGGTTCGGCGACCGCCGCTCCCTCGATGTCGAAGTCGACCTTCGTGAGCTTCAGCGCGTCGATCGCCTGGCCGTAGGCCGTGGCCAGCGCCTGGACGCCCAGCCCCTTCTGCGCGTAGTACTGGGCCAGAGACTGGCCCGCCGCGCCGCCCAGCGAAACCATCACATCGCCTCCCGCCGCCCGCAGGGCGTCGATCTCGCCGCGGATCGCCACGGCCTGCTCGTGGGTGCTGTCGAGAGCCAACGCATCGAGCCCGGCCCAGGCCAGCCTGCCGCTGGGACTCGCCTGCATGAAGCCCAGCGTGAGCAGCCCCACGCCGTGTTTCCGCGCCAGACCGTCGAGGTCAGGCACAGGATAGAGCCCCATGTCGACATACGGCGCGAAGAACTGCTCCTTCCACAGGTCGGTGCCGCCCGACGGCGGCGTGGCCGGCGGTGGGTCGTCGTTGCTGATCGTGGCGGTGGCCGTGCCGACGGCGAGCGTCGCATTGACAGGGTTCGACAGCACGAGCGTGAACGTCTCGTTGGACTCGACCGTGGCGTCGCCGAGCACGTTCACCGCGACCGTCTTCGTGAGCTCGCCGGCCGCGAAGGAGAGCGTGCCGCTGGACGCGGTGTAGTCGCTGCCGGCGGTGGCGGTGCCGTTGGCCGTGGCGTAGCCCACCGTCACGGTGGTCGCGGCGGCGGCCGAGAGCGTCACGGTGAACCGGGCCGGCGTGACGCCGCCGGCCGCTCCCTCGCTCATGGCGACGCCGGCCACCGAGAGCGTGGGCAGCGTCGGCACGGGCGTGCCGACGCCGGCTGCGGTGAGCACGAAGCTCGTCGGGGCGTCGGTCCCAGAGCCCGCCGTAAAGCCGACGCCCTGCGAGCCGCCGACGGCGATCGAGCGATTCCAGTCGAAACCCTTGATCACGTACTGTGAGCCGGTGTGGCTGACGATCTGGGCGTTCCAGATGCTGGCGATCGAGCGGCCGTAGTTGAACGTGAGCTGCCAGTCGGCGAGCGTGCTGCCGGTGTCGTTGGTGAGCGTGAGCTCGCCCTGGAGTCCGCTGCCCCAGTCGTTGACGGTGGCATACCCGACGGCGAAGGCGAGCCGTGCCTCAAGGCGATCGAAGGCGGCGAGCTGCTGCGAGCGGACCCGCGAGGGACGGCGACGCGAGGCGAAGAGATCACGCGTGAGGCGGGGCAGGTTCATGGGGCACCTCTTGGTGAGTGGATCGCACGGACCGTCGGGCTTATGCCCGACGGCGTGGATGCACGAGGTGCAGGGCAGGCGTCGATCCCCCTGACTGACCGACGAAGAGCGGCGCTGCCGTCGCTCCCCCCACACCGTTTTTCAGCATGAGCCGCGGCGACACCGGCTGCAATGAATCGGTCGCGAGAAATCCGTGGCGTCTCTTTCGCCGAAGTGTCCAAGCGGCTGGCGGCACAACGCTCCGCTCGTGGCCGCGACCATGGACGGCGGGCTTGCTTTTCCGGAGCAGGGGGCGTTTGCTGGTGCCGCCACCGGGTTCTCTCGTCCACTCGTCGGAGAAGTCGCCATGACCAGCCCGTTCGATCCATCCAGCTTCCTCTCTCGGCGCGATGTTCTCGGGGCTACGGCGGGCATGGCCATGCTGGCTACCGCCACGGGCAAGGCCGCCGCGGCCGACGCGTCGGCCCCACCGGTTGCGGCCAAGAAGGGCCATCCGTTCAAGAAGTCGATCAACCTCTGGGCTATGCCCTATCCCCAGAAGATGAGCCTCGAACAGTGTCTACGACTGGCCAAAGACGCCGGCTTCGACGGCGTGGAGCTCAACTACGACCTGGAGAGCGACCTCTCACCCAAGCACGGCACGCCCCACTTCCAGGAGATCCGCCGGATGGCCGACCGGATCGGCATCGACATCAGCGGCGTCTGCTCGTTTCTGTTCTGGCCCTACCCGCTGACGAGCAACGACGCGGCAAAGCGGCAGCGGGGCGTCGAGCTGGCCGGCAAGATCGCCGAGTGCGCCCACGACCTGGGCACGCCGAACGTGCTGGTCGTCCCCGGCGCCGTCTGCATTCCCTGGCGGACCGACCACGAGCCGGTGCCCAACGACGTCTGCCTGAGGCGGGCCCGGGCCGCCGTGGAGCAGCTGCTGCCGGCCGCCGAGCGGCTCGGCGTGACGCTCAACATGGAGAACATCTTCTTCAACGGCTTCCTGATGACGCCGCAGGAGATGGTCGACTTCGTGGACGGCTTCCAGAGCGACCACGTGAAGGTGCATTTCGACACCGGCAACATCATGATGT
>JBIJCD010000308.1:0-4748 GCA_044344895.1 Pirellulales bacterium
CCTCCGCGGCGAAGCCCACGTCCCGCACCGGCAGGAGCACGACGCTGCGGCCCGGGTCGTGGGCGTCTTCGTCGAGGATCTCCCGCGGCGGCATCCGCCACCGCCCGGCCGCGAACGGCGACGGCGCGGCCAGCGGCGTCCCGATCTCCGCCAAGAGTAGCGGCGGCTTGAGCACCGGCGTCGCCCCGACCACGAGGTCGCCCGCCACGATCCCCAGCCGCTCGCCGGGCAGGCCGACGATCCGCTTGATCGCGGCGGCCCCGTCCGCGGACGAGAGCACCCAGCGGTCGAACCGTCGCGGCCTGCGGAACCGGTCGGCGAGACCGAAGGCGGCGGTCGATGCCCGGTCGCCCGGCAGCAGGCTCGGGGCCATCGACACGCCCTCCACCTCGTACACGGCCGGCCGTGCGAGAACCGCCAGTGCCACCGCGGCGAGGCCGCCGAGCGCGGCCGCACGGCGCAGGCCCGTCGTCAGGATACCGTGGCCCATCGGTGAGTCTCGGCGCTGGCGAGCACCGCGGCGCAGACCCGCTGCGTCTCGAGCGCGTCGCGAAAGGTCGGCGGACAGTGCTGCCCGCGGGCGTAGGCCTCGAGGAAGTCGGCCACCTGATGCACGAACGAGTGCTCGTAGCCGATCGCCAGGCCCGGCACCCACCACTTGTCCATGTAGGGGTGGTCACCGTCGGTGACGTGGACGCTCTTCCAGCCCCGCAGCGGGCCATCGTCCCTGGAGTCGAACACCTGCAACCGGTGCAGGTCGTGGAGATCCCACTTCAGGCTCATGTTCTCGCCGTTGATCTCGAAGGTGTAGAGGGCCTTGTGGCCGCGGGCGTAGCGGGTGCTCTCGAAGAGCCCCAGCGACCCGTTGGCGAAGTGGCAGAGGAAGGCGCAGGCATCGTCGATCTGCACCGGCTCCACCATGCCGGTGAGGGTGTGCTTCCGCTCCTTGACGAACGTCTCGGTCATCGCCGTCACGTCGCGGACGCCGCCGTTGAGCCAGATCGCCGTGTCGATGCAATGGGCGAGGAGGTCGCCGGTCACGCCACTGCCGGCGGCCGCCGCGTCGAGCCGCCACAGGGCCGCGCCCCCCTGCGGCAGGTCGGGATTGATCGTCCAGTCCTGAAGGAACTCGGCCCTGTAGTGGAAGATCCGCCCGAGCTTGCCCGAATCGATGATCTGCTTGGCGAACGCCACCGCCGGGATGCGACGGTAGTTGTACCAGACGGTGTTCGGCACGCCGGCCTGCTCGACGGCCCGGCACATCCGCTCCCCCTCGGCCACGTCCATGGCCAGCGGCTTCTCGCACAGGACCGCCTTGCCGTGCTCCGCCGCCGCGATGGCGATCTCGGCGTGCAGGTGGTTGGGCGTGCAGATGTCGATGGCGTCGATGTCGTCCGCCGCCACGAGCTTCCGCCAGTCGGTCTCGACCCGGGCGTAGCCCCAGCGGTCGGCGAAGCCGCGGGCTTTTTCGGCGTCGCGGGCGGCCACCGCCTGGAGCACCGGGCGGCATTCGAGGTCGAAGAAGTCCGGCACGCGGTTGTAGGCGTTGGAGTGGGCGCGGCCCATGAATCCGTAGCCGACCATGCCGATGCGGAGCTGCCTTGCCATGCACGATGTTCCGGCGTCAGTTCCAGCCGTGGGAGTCGCGGACGGCGATCATCGTCCGCAGGACCGTTTCCCAGGTCCGCGGGTTCTCGAGCGCGGCGTTGGGGAACATGCAGCCGTCCCAGCAGACGTGCCGGAGGCCGCGGTCGGCCGCCCCTTCGAGCCAATAGCCGGCGCACCGCACGATGTCGAGCCTGCCGGCGGGATCGTCGGCCGGGCAGTGCTTGCCCGTCGTGTCGTGGGAGCCGGCGCCATGGGCCTGGCCGTCGGTCTGGGCGACGTGGAAGTCGATCGTCCAGGGCCGCAACTTGTCCACCATCGTCTCGTACGCCGGCCAGAACTCGGCCTCCGTGTACCCCGGCTTCACCAGGGCGTGCTCCGGGGCGTCGGAGCCGAGGAGGTAGAGATATGTGTGGGCGAGATCGGCCTGGAAGCCGAGCGCCTCGGGCATCCCGACCTCCTCGAGCAGGTCGAGCATGTCCTTCCAGGAGTGCATCCCGGCCCAGCAGATCTCCCCCTCGGCCGCCAGCCGTTGCCCGTGGTCCATGGCGATCTTCGCGGCCTCGCGGAAGGTCGCGGCGATCCGCGTGGTGTTGGCCTCGGGGCTCTCCCGCCACCTGGCCACGCCGAACTCGGCCGAGTCGATGCGGATCACGCCGTACTTCCGCACGCCGTGCCGCTCGAAGACCTGCGCGATGCGGCAGGCGAGCCGCACGGCCGCGAGGAACTTCTCGCGGGCGGCGGCGTCGCCCATCGCCGAATCGCCCACCGTGCCCGGCCAGACCGGGGCCACGAGCGAACCGACCGTGAAACCGTGGGCGGCGATCGTGTCGGCGATCGCCCGCAACTCGGCGTCGCTCGCCGCGGGGTTCGTGTGCGGCAGGAAGAGGAAGCAGTCGACACCGTCGAACTTCTGGCCGTTCACGTTCGCCGCGGCCGTCAACTGGAGCATCCGCTCCAGGCTGATCGGCGGCTCCTGGCCGGGATCACCGCCCTTGCCGACGAGGCCGGGCCACATGGCGTTGTGGAGTTTCGGGGCGGTGTGCATGGGGATGATGAACGCGCTGGAGTGTTCCAGGCAATCAATCGAGCGGAAGACACGTGTCGGTGGCGACGCGCCGCCGGGCGACGGTGAAAGTCTCGGTTTCGAAGGGCGAGGATACGCCCACGCGGCTCGACTTCCCCCGATCACCCGGCTCCCCGTTTGTCCGCGGGAGCCTTGCGGGGTTGCACGTGCAGCACCGGTGGCCCGCCTTGCGGCTGTTCGCTTTCACCCTCAACCCTTCCTGCCGTGCCCGGGCAGATCTTCGTGCACGTCCGGGCCGAAGTAGCGGAGGGCGACGAGCGGGCCGGGGCCGGTGTTCTCCACCACGTAGCCCGCCGCGGCGGCGTCGGCCGAGATGAAGAGCTCGTCGGCCGTCATCTGGCCGAAGCGGATGAGCGTGGGCGTGGCGACATCGTGCACGCCCACCCTCCCCTCGCCCTGCACCGTGATCCAGCCGCTGGCGCCGGCGTCGGTGACCGTGATCTTCACGCCGGGGTCGAGGGTCAGTTCCTTGGCGCTGAACAGCTGCCGGCCGTCCACGTGGCCGTAGACGATCCAGCGGTCGGTCGCCCCGGGGCCGCTCCGCTTCTCGTCCACGATCGGCTCGAGGTGGTTGCTGTCCTTGAAATGCGTGTCGACGTTCTTCTCCCAGTCGAGCTGGCCGATGATGAAGTCGAGGTCGCGATGCTTTTCGGTCGGCATGTCCTTGACGAGCAGGCTCCACGGCACCGCCCGGCCCTCGACGAGCGACTGGAACATCGCGAACACGTCGCTGCCCCACTGCGGCTCGTAGGTCAGCAGCGAGCCCGGGGCGTGGAGCACACCGGGCGGGATCAGCCAGCCGCTGCCCCGCTTCAGGCGGTAGGCCCTGGCCAGGTCGAGGATGCCATTGTCGCCGTGGTTCCAGTTCTCCAGGCACCGCCGCACGTCATCCTTCGTGGTTCCCGGCTCGAGGCCCATGAAGGTGTAGGGGAAGTGGTTGTCGCAGTTGTTGTACTGCGGCGGGAAGTAGTAGCTCTCGGGCTTGCCCTCCTGGCCCACCAGCCGCGCGTCCTCGAAAGACTGGTGCATGTGATGGGGGATCGGCCCCATGTTGTCGAAGAACTTCGAGAACACGGGCCACTTTCCGTAGCGATCCCAGATCGACCGGCCGACGAGTTTCGCGCCGCCCTCGGCGACGGCATCCCGCAGCAGGAACCGCTCGGCCTCGAACACGCACCACGACAGCCCTTCGTCGGGCACGCGGCCCGCGTTGGCGGCCTCGGTCGTGCTCGCGAACCAGCGCTCGTCGATCCCGCCCCGGTCGAGCCCGTAGGCGTAGTAGTCGTCGGGGTGCAGCCGAACCCGCTTGCCGGGGTGGAGGAAGCTCCGGGGCACCCAGGTGGGAGACAGCCGGAGGACGCCCTGCCCGGCGTCGAGCGCCCGGTCGAGGGCCCGGCCGACCTGTCTGGGCTCGGGGAGCAGGGCGGATCGATCGGCGGGCGATGCCATGCGAAAATCCGTGAATCCGCCGCGGCCCGAAGTGCGAACTCGTTATAGGAGCGGCACGCCCTGCCAGCAAGCGGCCCGGCTGCACCTGGCCGAGCCGTGACGTACACTGCGGTCGATGTTCCGCGGGCTCGTCCGCCCCATTCACCGTGCAGGAAAGCGACGTATGAAGCTTGGCGCGCCGAGGCTCCCCGGACTGCTCGTTTTGCCCGTCGTCCTCGCCTGCTGCCATGCCTTCGGCGGGGAGCTGCCCGCCGCTCGGAGCGTCGCTGAACGGACGCTCGCCTGCACGGTGGGCATCCGCTGCGAGGTCGAGTCGTTCGGGAACTACTCGGGCAGCGGCTTCCTGATCTCGCCCGCGGGCCACGTGCTCACGGCCACGAGCGTCGTGCCGCCGGGCGCGAAAAAGATCCGCGTCACGCTGCCGGGGTTCGTCGTCCGCGACGCGGAGGTCGTCGCCTTGGACGAGCCGCTCGCGGTGGCCGTCATCAAGGTCGAGGGCGAAGGCCTGCCGTTCCTGCCGCTCGCCCGCGAGCTGCCGGCCGTCGGTAGCACGGCCTACACGGCGGGCGACGTCCAGAACGCCCTGCTGACCAACGGCCGCGCCTCG
>JBIJCD010000310.1:0-4732 GCA_044344895.1 Pirellulales bacterium
CGTCGAGCAGCGCCTTGGCGAACGCATCCAGCCCCGCCCCGCTGAGTGGCTCGCCCCCGGCCGCCCCGTTGGCCAGCAGCAGCACCGTGTCGTTGGTGCTCGTGTGCCCGTCCACGCTCACGCAGTTGAACGTCTGGTCGGCGATCTCGCGGAGGAGCCGCTGGGCGTCGGCGGCGCGGACCGGCGCGTCGGTGAGCACAATGCCGAGCATCGTCGCCATCCGCGGGCCGATCATCGCCGCGCCCTTGGCCATGCCGAAGAGCGTGTAGGTGCGGCCGCCGACCGCGAAGGACGACCCGGAGAGCTTGGGCCTCGTGTCGGTCGTCATCATGCCCCGGGCCGCCGTCACTGCGGCGTCGGCGCCGGTGCCGAGCTTGGCCGCGACCACGTCGATGCCGGCGCGGATCTTCTCCAGCGGCAGGAACTCGCCGATGATCCCGGTGGAGAGCACGAGCACGCCCGATTCATCGACACCGATGGCCCGCGCCGCGGCCGCCGCCATGGCCTGCGCGTCGTCGAGGCCGCGGCGGCCCGTGCAGGCGTTGGCGTTGCCCGAGTTGATGGCGATCGCCCGGAAGCCCTCGCCCGGGGTGCGTGCCCGGTCGAACGCCACCGGCGCGGCGAAGACGAGGTTGGTCGTGTAGACGCCGGCGGCCGTGGCGGGCCGGTCCGACACGACCAGCGCGATGTCCTCGCGGGTGGGATTGCGCTTCAGTCCTGCATGGGCTCCGGCGGCGCGGAAGCCCTGCGGCAGCGGCGGGATCGGCAGGCGGACGGGCGTTTCGGCGATGGCCATGGGTGGGAGGGTCTCGGGCTGGTGCCGGGGCTGATCAGAGCAGCCCCGTGGTTTCCGGGAAGCCGTAGAGCACGTTGAAATTCTGCACCGCGGCGCCGGCGGCGCCCTTCACGAGGTTGTCCTCGCAGCTGATCAGCAGCACACGGCCGCGCACGACCCGCGCGGTGATGTCGATGAAATTGGTGTCGACCGTGTCCTTCGTGCCGGGCAGGTGGTCGACGATCCGCACGAAGCGTTCGCCTGCATAGGCGTCGCGGAGGAGTTGCATCACGTCGGCCTCGGCGATCGGCTTCCGCGGGCGGATGTAGATCGTGGACAGGATGCCACGGTCCATCGGCGCCAGCTGCGGAGTGAAGATGACCTGCGGGCGGACACCGGCGAAGCGGGCCACGATCTGTTCGATTTCGGGGGTGTGACGGTGCCGGCCCACGTTGTAGGCCGACATGCTCTCGTTGCACTCCGGGAAGTGCGTCATCAGCTTCGGCGACCGGCCGGCGCCGCTGACGCCGCTCTTCGAATCGACGATGATATCGTCGGTCTCGAAGAGCCCGCTCGTGAGGAGCGGGGCCAGCGGCAGGATCGCCGACGTGGCGTAGCAGCCGGGGTTGGCAACGAGGCTCGCCCCGGCGATGTGTTTGCGAAACAGCTCGGGCAGACCGTACACCGTCGTGCCGAGCCGGCCGGCGTCGGGATGCTCGTGGCCGTACCACTCCAGGTAGGTGGCGGCGTCGTCGAGCCGATAGTCGGCGCTGAAGTCGATGACCTTCGCGCCCGCCGCCAGCACGCGGGGAATGATCTCCGCGCTGGCGCAGTGCGGCAGGCAGCTGAACACGCACTCGGCCCGGCTGCCGACCTGCTCGGGAGTGAGGTCCTCCAGCGGCATGTCGAGCCGTCCCACCAGGCTCGGGTGCACGCTCGAGATCGGCGTGCTGCCCTCCTGCCGGCTGGTCACGGCGACGATCCGGGCGTGCGGATGACGCAGGAGGATTTTCAGGGCTTCGAGCGCCGTGTAGCCGGTGGCGCCGAGGACGGCGACGGTGGTCATCGGAGGGGCCTGCGGGTGTGCGAGCGGGCAGTTATAGCGGGAGGGGCCCGAATCCTCCACCTGCGTCGGCCGGCGGGAAGACCGGATTCACGAGCGGCGGCCGCAGCCGCTCAGGACGGCATCAGCCGTCGCTCGATGAGCCGCACGAGCCAGCCGGCGACGGCCCGCTTGGAGCCGGCCTTTTCACCGACGAACTCGTGCCGCGCGTCGTAGACGCACACGCTGGTGGCCGCCGCTTCGAGGGCGGCGAGGTCGTTGACCACGATCAGGTCGCACTGCTTGGCCGTCACCTTGGCGCAGGCCCGCTGCTTGTCGGCGCCCGGTTCGAGGGCGAACGCGACGCACCAGGCGGCCCGGGTACGGCCGGGAAGGCCCCGCTTCACACGGGCGGCGAGGGTGGCGATCACGTCGGTGGTCGCCTTGAGCTCGAGCGTGAGGCCGGAGGACGAACGGGGAATCTTGCCGGTCACCGGACGGACCGGCTCGAAGTCGCACGGGGCGGCCGCCCCGATCACGCCGTCGACGCGGGGCAGCTCCGCCAGACACGCCGCCAGCATTTCGGCGGTGGTGAGCACGGGGATCACCCGCGCCGCCCGCGGATACCGCACGGCGACCGGGCCGCTGACGATCGTCACCTGATGGCCGCGGGCCAACGCCGCCTGCGCCAGTGCCAGGGCCATCCGGCCGCTCGAGGCGTTGGTGAGGTAGCGGACCTCGTCGATGTACGCCCGGGTGGGGCCGGCGGTCAGCAGGATTTTCGCCATCGCCGTCGGGGCCGGCGGCCCCGCAGTCGGGGTGTCTCGGTCAGCGGGAGTGTTTCCCGGCAGTGCCGGCCAGGGCGCCGCCGATGGCGGCGGCGATCTCCTCCGGCTCCGCCATCCGTCCGGTGCCCTGCTGCCGGCAGGAGAGCCAGCCGGTGCCGGGGCCGACGAAAAGCGTGCCGTCGTCGGCCAGCTGCCGCACGTTCCTCTGCACGGCCGGCTTCGACCACATCGCCGCGTTCATCGCCGGCGCCATCAGCACCGGGCACTCCGCACACAACAGCAGCGTCGTCAGCAGGTCGTCGGCCGCTCCCACCGCCGCCTTGGCGAGGAGATCGGCGGTCGCCGGGGCCACGACCACGATGTCGGCCCGGGCAGCCAGCTCGATGTGGCCGCCGAGCGGGTGGGCGGCCGGGTCGAAGCTCCGCGTGGCGACGGGGCGACCGGAGATCGCGGCGAACGTGGCGGCGCCGACGAACCGGCGGGCATTGCGGGTGAGCACGGCCGTCACACCGGCACCCTGCTGCACGAGCAGGCTCGCCAACGCCGCCGCCTTGTAGGCCGCGATGCCGCCCGACACGCCCAGCACGATCTCGCGTCCGTCGAGCATCGATCCTGCCGGGGAGCGATCCAGTGGGGGGCGATCCCTGCTCACAGGATCGTCGCGTCGAAGTCGAGCGGACCGCCGGCCTCGGGAGACTCGCCGGTGATGCGCAGGTTGAGCGAGGTGTCGAGGTAGATCTTGTCCTGCTTGATCTCCTCGATGACGATCTGCATCTTGTCGTCGGTGTCGACGTCGACCAGCGGACGACCGCCGGCGTTGAGGGCGACCATCCGCTTCTGGATCAGCGTGGACAGCTTGAAGCGTCCGCCGACCTTGTTGACGATCTCTTCTTCGCGCAGGTCGTCGATCATGTTCTGGCTCCTGAGTGGGTGTGCGGGGGTGGGCTAGGACTGGGACTGGTGGGGACGGCCTGCGGACAACGGCATGGCGGCGGTGCGCGGCGGCTGTTTGGGGCCGGGCAGCCCCGCGGCGAACAGGATCTCCTCGATGGCGGTCACCGCGGCGGCCACGTCGTCGTTGTTGACGACCCGATGCCGATAGTGGTGCGACTGGAGCAGCTCCCGCCGCGCCACCTCCAGCCGCCGGGCCATCGCCTCCGGCGATTCTGTGCCCCGGCCGCGCAGCCGCTCCTGCAGCTGATCCGGGTGGCTCGGCTCGACGAAGATCGTGACCGCGTCGGGATACCTCTCCAGGATCGAGAGTGTACCCTCCACGTCGATCTCGAGCACCACCCACTCTCCGGCCGCCAGCCGCGGGGCCACCTCGGCCTGGAGGGTGCCGTACCAGTGCTGGCGGCCGTAGACCTGGCAACACTCCAGGAACTCACCCGCCGCCCGCCGGCGGCCGAATTCGTCGAGCGTGATGAAGTGGTAGTCGACCCCGTCGCGCTCGCCGGCCCGCGGCGGCCGCGTGGTGGCGGAGATGCTCGGCCGCAGGTGGGGAAGATCGGTCAGCAGGCGGCGGAGGATCGTCGTCTTGCCCACACCGGACGGGCCGGAGATGACGACGAGTTTGCCCGGGCCGGTTGCCATCCCGATGTTCTAACGCCGCGCCCACCCCTTGAAAAGGCGGGGATCACTCGATGTTTTGCGACTGCTCGCGAAGCCGCTCGATCCGTGATTTGAGTTCCACGACCATATGGGCGATGGCCACGTCGAGCGACTTGGAGGCGACGGTGTTGGCCTCCCTGGCCAGCTCCTGGGAAAGGAAGTCGAGCTGGCGGCCGGGGGAGTCGTCGTCGAGCAGCCTGTCAAACTGGGCCACGTGGCTCTCCAGCCGGACCAGCTCCTCGGCGATGTCGGATCGGTCGGCGATCAGGGCCACCTCGCGGGCCACGTCGGCGTCGGACAGCCGCGCCCCGGTCGACTCCAGCAGCTTCGAGACACGTTCCCGCAGCCGGGCCTGGTGCTCGGCGAGCACGCCGGGCACGCGGGCCCTGATGGCCGCGGCCGACTGCCCGATCTCTCCGCAGCAGGCCCGCATGTCGCGGACGAGCGCAGCACCCTCGGCGCGGCGCATGCGGTCGAGCCCGTCGAGGGCGGCGTCGAGGGCCCGCGACACGAGCG
>JBIJCD010000311.1:0-4716 GCA_044344895.1 Pirellulales bacterium
CTGAAGAACAGCCACAGCACGTCGGAAGTTGATGGCGAAAGCATGGGAATCACTGGGGTCGCGCGGCCTTCAGGCCGTGCGGGCACGGTGGAAGGAATGCCACCGCTCCGCAGGGGCTTGTCGGGCGACGCACGCCTCGGGGCCGGTCACTCGTCCGAGCCCTGCGTTGAGTTTTTAACGTTGATGGCCAGCGTGCCTTCGATCGGGATCGACTTCCCGCCGGCGACGAGCGCGGCCGTCACGAAGAGCTGGCGATTGATCGACGCCGACGGCTGCGATCCGATGTGGTCGAGATAGGGCTTGATCGCGCCACGGAGCGTCTTGTCGGTCGCCGGACGGGACGTGTCGCCGACGAGATTGCGAAGCTCCGCGCCGTCGAATACGTAGGCCGGCGTACAGGCCTCGAAATGGGGCGCGGCCGTGGACAATGTGCCGACCACCGTGCCGGGTTCACCGGGCTGCCCCGGCTCTCGGATCGTCCAGTTGATCTCCGCCTTGGCCGGCGGCACGAACCACTTCGGCACCCGGATGGAAATCGACTCGGGCACCGCCGCGAAATACTCGTTCACCCGCCAGGTGCCGGCCTTGGTGGGGCTGGCGGTGAGCTCGATGCTCGCCGGAGGCGCGATGACGAGCGAGCAGGCTGAGGTGTCGGGGTTCGAGGTGGATGTGCAGGCGGGTTTCGTCATCAGCGGAATGAGCAGATGGCCGCTCACGCCATAGGGCGTGGCCAGGTGGACGTCGATGTAGTGCTCCGGCTCCGTCCGCGCGGCAGGATCGCAGGGAGTTTCGGCTTTCCCGCAGCGCGCGTCGCAGTCGGGGATTGGGGCCGGTGATTCAGCGGCCTTGGAGTCGGTGGACGGGGCCGCCGGTGCGGGCGGTGGCGGAATCGTTTCGGGTGGGGCGAATGCCAGTGTCTCCCCGGCCACCTGGCGGATCGTCGTCGGGCGGACGGCGGCCACGATCGGCCGCGGCGGGCGGCCGCGCCGGGCCGCCTCGGTCGGGGAGGCCGCGGACGACTCCCCACACGACTCGGCCGGCCGACGGATGCACCGCACGTTGGGCGGGATCGTGATCTTCATCACCTCGCGGCTGATGAGCTCGGCCGCGACCGGCTCGCCCCCGGCGATGACCTGCGTGTCATGCACGCTGAACCCCTTGCCGACGATGAAAATCGAGGTCGACCGCTTCGGGTCGATGCCGGTGCCGCCGTACCAGCCCAGCACCTCGGGCGCGAGATCCGTGACGCCGGTGTTGAAGAGCTCGAAGCCGCCGGCCGTGTTTTCGAACGGGATCTGGGCGACGAGCGATTGCAGCGGCAGCTCCCGGTCGAGCTGCTCGACGCGACGCATGAGCCGGGCCACCTCGCCGTCGCGGTAGGCATGGGCATGCCGGCCGCAGATGGCCGCCGACTGCTGCATCGCCTTCACGCTCCGCGACAGCTCCAGCGTCTGCCGCATGGAGAGATCGGTCTTCCGCGGATGGGTGAGCGAGAACCAGTTGGTGCGGACGTCGAACGTGGCGTAGGGCACGAACGAAGGCATGACGACGATCGCCGTGCACTCGCGGAGCCCCGGCTCCAGGCGGCGGTGCTGGAGGTCGCGATTCGTCGAGTTGCTGCCGACGAGCGTGTCGGCGAAGGTGGCGAGATTGTTGCGGGTGGGAGGCGTCTGCACCCGGGGATAGAACCGCCAGCCGAAGGTGTCACTGCCGTGGGAGAAGCCGACGGCGGTTTTGTTGAGGGCGATCGTGGCCAGATCGGTTTCCAGGCGGCGGGCGTACCGCATCATCGCCTGCGTGCCGGCCCGACCGCGGCTGGCGGCCAGGGCCATCGCGATCTGCGTCTCACGACGCATCGAGAAGGCGTCTTCGACGTTCTGCTCCTGCGTGACCGGATCGAGCGCGAAGACGCGGATCGGCCAGCGGAGGCGGACGTAGTCGTTGAACGCCCGCCGCGCCTCCGGCCCGGGGTTGGGTCCGAAGAACGGGCCGGCCATGCCGCCCGCGGCCGGCGACACCCGGCCCTTGGCGCTGGCCGACTCCTGCATGTCTTCGATGAGCCGCTGATTGAGCAGGGCCGCGTCGCAGAGGATCGACCAGGCGAAGATCGCCGTCAGGGTCCGGCAGATCGGCCGGCAGCAGCCCTTGTTGCAGCAGGCCATCTGCGGATCGCGGCACGGAATGCCGTCGCCGCCAGAGCCACACGCTTCAGCGCCGGCCGCCGGCTCGTCGATTCCCAGGGCCGTGAAGAACGCACACCGCCGCTCCTCCAGCCGGTTCGTCTGGCGGCCGCGGATCAGTTCGGGCAGGCCCCAGCCGGGCAATTCGGCCCAGAACCGCTGCTGCTCCGGCAGGGCGAGGAAGTCGTAGGCCGCCTGAAACTCCTCGTTGAGAAAGCCGCGGACGGCCATGTAGCTGATGTGCGGCTGGTTGTAGGGATCGC
This sequence comes from Pirellulales bacterium, assembly GCA_044344895.1. GTDB lineage: Bacteria > Planctomycetota > Planctomycetia > Pirellulales > UBA1268 > CAMCQY01. The sequence continues at coordinate 2,444 of JBIJCD010000311.1, forward strand.
CCTGGAGGGCGGTGTAGGTCTGCTCGATGACGTGGGCCATCTGCAGATCGCCCGCGACGTCGGGCAGCTGCGAAAGCGGAATCGGGAGCCGGGCACGGCGAACCTTGACCGAAGGGGCGGCGAGCGGGGAGGCGCGGCGAAGGCGACTTGATATGCGATGCGCGGAGTCGAGTTCCTGTTCGGCGGCTGTCGCATATAGGGCTCTCGCATTTACGACGGCTTCTGCAAAAGGTTTCAGTTTGGAAATATCATCTGCTGTAGTAGTCGCCGAAATGACGAGCTTGGCGATTGTCGCGGTCGCCGGACGGTCTTGGCGGCCAACGAGGGATTTTCCATCGTTCAAAAAGGGTTTGGTGATCTTCTTGTCCAGTTTGGACCATTCATCTGCGAATTGAGCTTCAGCCTGCACGGCGTTTTGTTGGGCTTTGTGTGCTAGCAGCTTCTTTTGTTCTGCCTCGGATGCCTGGCAGCGCATCTCCGGATCGTTCACGGCGAACGTCAGCGACGGCGCGACCACGTCCACGAGGTCGTTGACGACGAGGTTGCGGAACGTCGTCGGCAGGAGGTCGTCACCGAGCTGGAGGTCGGCCGTGACGGTGATCTCGGCGCCGTGGCCGGCTTGCGTCTCCTTCCCCGGCAGGATCGACACGGGGATGCGGACGAGATTCAACGCGTAGCCGGGGGAGTCGGCCGTGTCGTCCCCCTCGTTGATTCGCCGCAGCTCGTGGAGGTGATGGAGATAGCGGGAGAGATGATCGAGGTGGATCGTCGGCTCCAGGGCGATCTTGGCGCTGTTCGTGCCCGAGAGATCGTAGAGGCTTTGCAGTCCGCCACCGGAGCCCGTGAGCGGCACGAAGACGTCGCTTCTGTCGAGCGGAATCGATCCCTGGGCGCCCGTGCCCGTCGAGATCAGGTTCAAGACCTGCTGGGAGGTGAGACTGGACGAGGACTTGTCCGAGGAGTTTGTGCCCGATCCGCCGCCGCTGGCGGCGTTGATCGCCAGGGCGAGGCCGAGGAACGACTGGTCGCTGCGGGCGAGCGACGCGTTGTTGAGCTCCTTGAAGCTCCCGAGCTCGTTGGCGAGATACTTCTCATACTCGCGGCGATACCGCGTGAGCCGGCTTTGCCCCCAGACGTCGGGCTCCTTCGCCACGACCGAGCCGTAACGGTCGATGTAATGCTCGAGCCAGTCGATCTCGTTGGCCAGCTGCTCCACGGCACAGTCGATGCCGGTGGCGGGCGGCGTGCGGTGCCGAGCCTTGAACGGGGCGGACAGGCCGCGGAGCATCTTGTCGGCGATCTCGCCGCCGCGGGACGGAAGCGGGGAAACCAACGAGGCAGCGAGCGTCAGGGCGGCCGCGGCAATGCGGCTGCCCCGGCTGGGGAAACTCATGGCGCAACTCCACGGATGCAGTGTCGGCGCAAGGCTCGCGCCGGCCGTGGAAGGGATCGGCCCCGCAGCGCGCGGGGGTTCATTCAGGGGGATCCCCGTCAGTGCGGCCGCCGCAGGTTCGCCATCTTTGCAGCCGGCCTTGATGGCCGAGGCGCGCGGGCGCGAGCCGAGGGAATGGGGAGTGGATTTCGGTGCAGCGACACGGATTCCCTCAGCTCACGCTTCGGGCTTCCCGGCAGCGGCGCTGGGGTGGACAGATCGGCAACGGCGACGCTGCTCTGGCGCCGAGAGGATCGGACACGACTTCACAGCATGCTGGCTCGTCCGGCAACGCTGGAAAAGTGGGCATCGCGACAGCCGTGCCGACGGTGGTTCGCGAGATTTGGGTGTTCCGCCCCATACGATACGAAAACAGCCATCCGCACGTCCGGAATCGAAAAACCTTCTGATTCCTATGCGGTTTGCCCGGCCGGCAGGAGGACGTAGACCCCGAGAACGTCGGCAGGCAACTGCGGGCGGACATCCTCCTTGAGGCCCTTGGTGCGACTCTCGTGGCGGAGCTGGCGGTGAACGGCGAGCAGGGCCTTGGCCCGCTCGGCCGCGAAGGCATCGAGCCAGGGGGTGAGGGCCGGGGCGGCGTCCACCACCTTGCCCACGAACTGCCGTGACTGCTCCGGGGCGATGTTGGCGTCGGGAACGGCGGCGAGCAGGGCTTCGGCCTGCTCCGGGGCGAGCCACGCCGCGTGGTCGGGAGCGCCCTCGAAGCCCACGATACAGCACTCCTCGGCGAGCAGTTCCCGGGTGTCGCCACCGACCGTCCGGAGGATGTGGAATCGCAGCCGCAGGAGCAGGAGCGTCGTCCGCTTGGCGACGGCCTGCG
>JBIJCD010000096.1:0-10083 GCA_044344895.1 Pirellulales bacterium
AGGGCCGCAAACTGCAGCACGGACTTTATGTCGTCATGCTCCGGGCCCGGCTGGCCGACCCCGGCTGCGCGGCGGCAGGCGGCACCGTCGAGCGATTCGGCTACTTTTTCCCGACTCGGGCCGGAAAGGGCCGTCGCCTCACCTGGACCAGCGAGCAGCTCGCCGACTGCACGAGGCTGGTCCGCCAGCTTGCCGAGATCGTCCGGCACGGCGCTTTCCTCCCGACGGGTGACGCCAGGGACTGCGGCCACTGCGACTTTTCGCCTGTCTGCGGCGATCCTGGCCGAGTGACTCGTGACGCGGCCCGCAAGCTGGCTGCGTCCGCGGAACTCGCGCAGCTCTTCGACGGGCTCCGCGGCCAGCCGCGGCAGCCGCAGCCCGCCGATCTGCGCACGCCCGTGCCCGGACCGTTGACGCTCGTGCCCCATCCGGCTCCGGCCGACCGCCCGCCCGACGAGGCGGTGCGGGAGCGGATCCGCACTGACCTCGGCACGACGCTCCTCGTCGAGGCGGCGGCCGGCACCGGCAAGACGACCTGCATGGTCGACCGGATGCTGGCGCTGGTGCGCAGCGGCACCGCCAAGCCCGACGGGATCGTGGCGGTGACGTTCACGAAGAAGGCCGCCGGCGAGCTCCGCCGCCGCTTCCGCGAGCGATTGCAGCAGTCGGCGGCCGCCGCCACGGTCGAGCCCGAGCGTTCCCGGCTTGCCGCGGCATTGGCGCGGATCGACTCGATGGTGATCGGCACGATCCATTCCTTCGCCGGCCGGCTGCTCCGCGAGCGTCCCCTGGAGGCTGGCGTCGACCCCGGCTTCCGCGAGCTCGATGAGCCGGGCGACCGGCTGCTGCGACGGCAGGCCTGGCGGGATTTCGTCACGGCCGCGGCCTCCGACCATCCCGGCCTGATCGCCGGGCTCGACGCCGTCGGCCTGCGGCTCGGCGACCTCGGCAGGCTGTTCATCGAGCGGTTCGCCACCTACGGCGACGTCGAACGATGGCCGGCCGCCGAGACGCCGGCTCCCGACACGGCGAGCCTCGTGCGCGATCTCGGCGCCTTCGCGGCTGGCATCGAAGCCGCGAATTTTCCACCCGCCGCGGATCGCGGCACCGACGAGCTGATGAACTCGCTCGAGCAGTTCGCCCGGATGTTTCGCCGCATCGACGCGACGTCGATCGTGGCCGTCATGGATCTCCTTCACGAGCTCGACCGGTCGCCGAAGGTGACGCAGGCCGGCTGGCCCGGCACCGGTGCGACCGACGCCGAGGTCAAGGCCTCGAGAAAGACCGTCGCCGCCCGCTGGCAGGCGGCCTGGGACGACATCCGCGAACGCGTCGCCCGTCCGGCGCTGTGGCAATGGCGGGCCCATCGCTATCCGATCGTGATCGCGACACTCCGGGCCGCGCTCGACACCTACGACCGCGCGCGGGCCGCCCGCGGCGTGCTCTCCTTCCAGGACCTCCTCTGCAAGGTGGCCACGCTGCTGGCCGACGACGCCGACGTGCGCCGCAGCTTCCGCAACCGCTACACGCACATCCTCGTCGACGAGTTTCAGGACACCGATCCCGTGCAGGCGCAGATGCTGCTGCTGCTGACCGCGAGCGATCCGCGGGAGCGAGACTGGCGCCGCTGCCAGCCCGTGCCGGGATCCCTCTTTGTCGTCGGTGATCCCAAGCAGTCACTCTACCGCTTCCGACGAGCCGACATCGTCACCTACGCCGCCGTGCGGGCGGTCATCGCCCAGCGCGGCGACGTGCTGGCGCTCACCACCAACTTCCGCAGCCGCGGCGACCTCGTGGCCTGGACCAACGACGTCTTTGCGCGGGAATTCCCGCCGGAAGCGACGCCGGAATCCCCGTCGTTCACCGCCAGCACATCGGGCCGCCGGGAGGACGCCGCCACGCCGGACGGCCGGAACGATTGGCTCACGGGCATCCGCGGGCTGAGATTCGTGCGGTCGGGCCATGCGACCGGCGCCTGGGCGGAAGCGGAGGCGCGGCGGATCGCAGCCTTCATCCGCGGTGCCATCGATTCCGGAATGCGGGTGCCCCGCACGGCGGCCGAGGCAGCCGCCGGCCACGATCGCGCCTGCCGACCGGCCGATTTTCTGATCGTCGCCCGGGAGCGCCGGCACCTCGGCCTCTACGCCGCTGCCCTGCATGCCGTCGGGCTGCCGGTCGACGTGACGGGCACGCTCGGCGACGCGCAGGCCGAGCCGCTGCGAGACCTGCGCGTCTGTCTGGCGGCGCTGGCAGACCCCGACGACGCCGTGGCGGCGCTCGCCCTGCTCCGCGGCGGCGTGTTCGGATTCAGCGATGCCGAGCTCCACGCCTACGCCACGGCCGGAGGCCGGTTCGGCGGCGGCCTGGACGTGCCGGCCGCCGTCGCCGCACCGCTGCGGGACAGGCTCGCCGCGGCGCGGGACGCCATCCGACGCTGGCGGCAGTGGGCGCGGCATCTGCCCGCGGCGGCGGCCGTCGAGCGGGTCATCGACGACGCCGGCCTACTGCTCATCGCCGCCGCCGACGAGGGAGCGGCCGGCCCGCGGGGCCGCGCCGTCGCCGGTCTGCTGCAGAAATACGTCGAACGGCTGCGGGCCGAACGCCTGCAGGTCGTGTCGCTCCACGATTGCCTCGACCTGCTCGACGACATGATCGACACCGCCACGCGGGCCGAATTCGACCCGCTCTCGATCGACGTGCCGTCGGCCGACCGCGTCCGCGTCATGAACCTCCACAAGGCGAAGGGGCTCGAGTCGCCGGTGGTGTTCCTCGCCGACTACCAGGCCCGCGCGGCGGGCGAGCGTCCGGAGGACGGCCCGTTCCTGCACGTCGACCGCTCGAGCGACCGCACGGAGGGCTGGCTGGCGGTCACCACCCCGGTGGGGCGATCACAGCGGATCGTCGCGGCACCGCCGGACTGGCCCGGGCTGTGCGAGCGGGAGCGGGCCTTCGAGCAGGCGGAGCAGATCCGGCTCGATTACGTCGCGGCCACCCGCGCCGGCAGCTGCCTCGTCGTCTCGCTCTTCGAAAAGCACGACTCGGGCACGAAGTCACGGCCCGAGTCGTTCACCGCGGAGGGGGCGTGGGCGCGATTCGCGCCGCACCTCGCCGCCGCGGCCGACCTGCCCGAGCCGCACGGCTCCGCGGATCCGACGCCCGCCGCAGCAGCCGCCGGCGGAGCCCCTGCCGCCGCGGCCACGATCCGGCGGCGGATCAGCGACTGCATGCAGCCCACGTTCGCCCGGATTTCACCCCGCGAACTGCTCACCGAGCCCGCCGAGGGCATCCGCTTCACCGGCGACGGCCTGGGCGAGCCCTGGGGCCGCGCGATCCACCGCCTGCTCGAACTCGCCGCCCTCGATCCCTCCCTCGACCTGGCCGCGGCCGCAGCCGTCGTGCTCTCGAACGAAGAGCTCTCTGCCGCGCACCTCGACCGCGCTGTCGCCACCGTCGCGTCGGTGATGGAAAGCGACGTGTGGCGGCGGGCCGGGGCGAGCGGCTCACGGCACGTCGAGGTGCCCTTCTCGGTGCAGATCCGCGGCGACGATCTCCCCGAGCGGGTGCGGAGGCTGGCCGGCCGGGAGGGCCCACCGCTTCCCACCGTCGTCCGCGGCGTCATCGACCTCGTCTTTCGCGAGCCGGACGGCAGCCGGTGGACCGTGGTCGACTGGAAGACCGACGCGGTCGCCGCCGCGAGCGAACCGCTCCTGGAGTCGCACTACCGGCCCCAGGTGGAGCTCTACGCCGACTGCTGGGGACTGCTGGCGTATAACGAGAGCCAAGGAGACACGCGATGAACCGCTCCGCCGATCCAGCCATCACCTGCCCCCATTGCAAGGGTGAAGTGCGGCTGACCGAGTCGTTGGCGGCGCCGCTCGTGGAGGCCACCCGCGCCCAATACGAGTCGCTCCTGCAGTCGCAGCGGACCACCATCGCGGCCGAGGAGGCGAAGAAGGCCAAGCTGGCCCTGGCAACAGAGCTCGAGCACAAGGCGCGGGAGGTCGCCGATCTGACCACGGTGCTCGCCGAGCGCGATCAGAAGCTCGCCGTGGCGCAGCAGGCCCAGGCCGAGGCCCTCAAGAAGCAGCGCGAACTCGACGACGCAAGGCGGGAGCTCGAGCTCTCGATCGAGAAGCGGGTGCAGGCGTCGCTCGCCGCCACCCGCGAGCAGGCGAAGCGGGACGCCGAAACCGACCTCAAGATGAAGATGGCCGAGAAGGAGCAGACGATCACCGCGATGCAGCGGCAGATCGAGGAGCTCAAGCGGCGGGCCGAGCAGGGCTCGCAGCAGCTCCAGGGGGAGGTGCAGGAGCTGGAGATCGAGGCGGTGCTCAAGCACTCGTTCCCGGGCGACATGTTCACACCGGTGGCCAAGGGGGAGTTCGGCGGCGACGTCGTGCACGCCGTCTCGCGCGGCGAGGGTCAGCCCTGCGGCACGATCCTCTGGGAATCGAAGCGGACCAAGCACTGGAGCGACGGCTGGCTGCCGAAGCTCCGCGACGACCAGCGGGCCGCGAAGGCGGACCTGGCGGTGATCGTGACGCAATCGCTGCCCAAGGGCGTCGAGACGTTCGGCCACGTGGATGGCGTGTGGGTGACAGGCACCCGCACGTTCGTGCCTCTGGCGATCGCGCTGCGGCACACGCTGCTGGAGCTGGCGCTTGCCCGCCAGGCGGGCGAAGGGCAGCAGACAAAAATGGAGCTCGTCTACCAGTACCTGACCGGACACCGGTTCCGGCAGCGTGTCACGGCGATCATCGAGAAGGTCAAGGAACGCAGCACCATGACGAAGCTGTGGGCGAAGCGGGAGATGCAGATCCAGTCGGTGCTGGCAGCCACGGCCGGCATGTACGGAGACCTGCAGGGCATCGCCGGACAGGCGATCGAGACGATCGACGCCCTCGACATCTCGAAGCTCGCCGGGCCCGGCGCCGATGCGAACGGCAACGACGCCCCCGACCGCCAGGGTGCATCCCCGGCCGCGGCCAAGAAACTCTTTTGAAAGAATGTGGCCGAAGGCGGCTGCCCGGGAGCGGAGCCAGACCCGCTACCCGCCGCGGCCGCGACCTGACGGCAGGCCCAGCTGCTGCCGCCGCTCTTCCATCACCCGGCGATACTCGGTGGTCTGAGCCCGCTGCTCGGGCGTGCTCGAGTCGATCCGCTGCTTGGCCCGCGTGTTGCGGCCATCCTCGGAACGGCCACCGCCCGGCCCGCCTCCGCCGCCACGCTGCGGGCCGCCACCGCCACCCGGCGGGCCGCCGGCGGTCGCATTGCCGCGGCCTCCGCCGTTGTTGCCCCCGCGGTTGGCCCGCTGCTCCTGCCAGGCCTTTCGCCGCGCCTCCTCGGCCTTGATCCGCCGGTCGAGCTCGGCCCGCCGCTGGTCCGCCGGCAGGGCGAAGTACGACTGGAGTTCGGCTCGCTCGCGGGCCCGGAAGAGCCTGTCCATCTCCCCGCGGAGCTGCTCGCGGGTCTTCTCCGGCATGTCGCGCATCCGCTCGAACATCGGGCCAAAGCTCGAGCTGCCGTAGCTCATCGGCACCTCGTTGCGGGCCACCCGCTGCAGCTCGACGATCTGCTGGTCGACCATGGCGCGGATCTCGAGCACCTCCTTGGGCGTGGAGAAGAAGCCCATCAGCCAGAGGACCAGCAGGGCGAGGATCGCCAGCACGGCCAGCCCCATCCCGACCTTCTTCACGACGCCACCCGACTCCTCCTCCCGGCTGGCCGCCAAGGCGTCGAGCATTCGTCGCTGGTTCATCGTCATCGTCGCCATTTCATTTCCTCACTGCCGTCCGTCGGCCACACTGCCATGCATCCACGGCGACGCACGAAGGCCTCCCTCCGTGGTATTCGATCATCGGGATCGCACCGACGAAAGCCGCGTCCGAGGCCGTACAACGATACCCCACGCCTGATCGGCGCAGCCGTCGTGGCACCCGCCCTTCAACGACGCACTGCGATGAGAGTTGCGTCCCGACGGCTTGCGGGATCGAAAGCACCCTGATCGGGGGACTGCAGCCGAGAAACAGGTCCGGTCCGTTGCGGCAGCGGCCCGCCGGCGGGCTGGGCCCGGCCGGCCCCCGCTGGCCGTGGGCGGTTGTGGGAGCGGCGAACGGGCCGTACTTTCGCGGGGTAACACGGAGACGAGATGTGTCGGCCACAGGCTTCCCCCCGCCCTTTCTGCCGTCTGCCTGGCTCTGCAATCCTCACCTGCAGACGGTCGTGGCCGCAACGCTGCGGCGGCCGCCGCGACTGCCGGCAGTGCGGCGGCAGCGAATCGGTCTCGACGACGGCGACTTTGTCGACGTCGATGTCGTGTCACCGCGACAGCAGCCGCGGTGGGCGTCCTGGGTGCTCGTGCTGCACGGGCTCGCCGGCTCGTCGCGATCGCCCGCCGTCTGTGGCATGGCCGCCGCGCTCGCGGCCGCCGGCCACGAGGTCTGCCTCATGAATTACCGCGGCTGCTCGGGTGAGCCCAACCGGCTGCCGCGATCGTATCACGGAGGCGAGACCGACGACGTGCTGGCGGTCATGCGCACGCTCTCCGCAGAGCGGGCTGGTCGGGCGTTCGGGGCCGTGGGGTTCTCGATCGGCGCCAACATGCTCATGAAGCTGCTCGGCGAAGACCGGAGGAGGGTGCCGGCCGGCCTCGTGGCGACGGTCGGCATCTCACCGCCGTTCGACCTCGCGCGGTGCGCGGCCTTCCTCGACAGCCCGTTCCGCGTCCGCAGCGTCTACCGCCGCAGCCTGCTGCGAACGCTCCGCCACAAGGCGCTGGCCACGCTGGCCCGGTTTCCGGACTGCATCACCACCTCGCCGGCACAGCTGCGCGCCGCCCGCACGTTCGCCGCCTTCGACGGCCTGTTCACGGCGCCGGTCCACGGCTTCCGCGACGCGCCCGACTACTGGCACCGCGCGTCGGGCGGCCGTTATCTCGCTGGGATCGACCGGCCGATGCTGATCATCGCGGCGGCCGACGACCCGTTCTTCCCGGCCGACTACGTGCCCCGGGCGGCGATCGCCGCCAATCCACGGCTCGAGCTCGCGCTCACGGCGCGTGGCGGCCACTGCGGCTTCGTCGACGGCTCCCCTTGGTCGCCGGTCTGCTGGGCGGAGCAGGCCGTCGCGGGCTACCTGGGCAGGCACCTGCGCCCCCACGTGCCGACGGCCTGACCGGCGGCCGGCTCGGCAGCAACATGCCGCGCGAGGACCAGGCCTCAGGCAGCCCGCTTCATCCACTCGCGGACCACCGCACGACGCAGCTTCGTGAGCGGCCGCTCGGCCTCGAGCAGCGTCGACTCTCCCACCAGCAGCCGCCAAGGCATGACCGAGGCCCGTCGTCCCGCGGGTCGTCGGGCAAGGCGGCCGTGGATCGCTTCGGTCGCATCGTCGCGGAGCAAGCGGGCAGTGACTTCCAGCGCCCCGGCAACCGACGTCTCGACGCCGCAGCTGCGGGCCGCCTCCGCCAGCCACTCCACGTCGATGGGGCCGGCCGCGCCGCGGCAGATCTGCCGGATGTCGCACAGCTGCTGCAGCCGGTCAAACCGGTGGCCGAGCACCGCGTGCACGGCGGCGATCAAGAGCAGCGCCGCCGGCGTCGTCCGCAGCAGCTGCGACTGCGGCCGCCGCTCCCAGGGAAACGCGTCGTAGTCCAGCGAGCTGCACCGCCGCTGCGCGGGGCTGTTGATCAGGTTCCAGTGGATGTCGACGCGGACGAGCGGCCGATCACCGCTGTCCCAGGTCCGTTCCCCGTAGTCGCCCGCATGACGGCCGCAGCCCGCCTCACGGAAGCCGAGCGACTCCATCACTGCCGCGGCCGCCGGCATCACCTTCCGGGGCACGAACAGGTCGATGTCGCGAAACGGCCGCAGCGCCGCCGACGGGTAGAGCCGGTCGGCGAAATCCTCTCCCTTGATGATGCCGGCGTGCACGCCGGCTTCCGCCAGGGCCACGGCGATCCGGTCGGACCGCTGTCGCAGCACGAGCGACTGCACGGCGAAGCCGAACCAGCCGTCGCGGGCCGTGGCGGTCGCGATGTCGACAGCCGCGGCGGCGGCCGCTGTCGTGCCTCTCACGATCCGTTCGGAGCCGAGCGTGGAGGCAATTCGGCCGACGTTGTCGAGCACGGCGCCGGTGACGGCATGCTCGGCGGCCAGGGCCAGCAGCCGCGTCATGCCGGACGGGTCGAGCCGCGTCGCCGGCAGGTCTGCGCAGCCCTGCGGATCGCACAGTCGCATGAGCCAGGCATGGACGGGATCGTGGGGCACGTGCGGGTTCCCTCTTTCACAGGCAGAGCTGCTCATCGATCCAGCCGCCGATCCGGTCGAGCTGCGGCCCGGCGCTCAAGGCATAGGCGGGCGCGATGCGGACGAGTTCCGCGAACGCCGCGAACGCCCGGCCGGCCACCGCGTCGGCGGCGCCCTCGATCGGCTGGACGTTCTCCTCGGCGACGTGCATCAGGGCCGCCGCCCGGTCGAGCGGCGCGAGCCGATGGCTGTGGCCATTCGGCCGCTCCAGGCAGATGATCGCCGCGGGCTCGGCCGGCGTCGGCACGCCGCTGGTGACGCGGTCACCGAGCCGATCGAGCGGCAGGGAGAACGTGTCGGGCACGCTCGTGGGCACAAGCGGCATCTCCGCCAGCCACGGCAGGAGGGCGAGTGTCGGCCGCCGGACGTTGCAAAACCGCGGAAAGCCCCAGGCCCGCAGCCCTGCGGGCGTTTGCGTGAGGACGGCGATATCGTCCCCCATCAGCCGCCAGCCGCCGCTGGTCATCGCGAGGGAGGTGGTGCTCTTGCCGGTGCCGCTCCTGGCCACGATCAGCACCGATCGCCTGCCCCGCTCCGTCTCCTTCTCGAGGCAGGCCGCGTGCACCACGCAGTGGCCCGCCTCCATCAGGCCGTCGCAGAGAATCGTCGTGAGAAAATAGTGCACCGAGTTGGCCGGTGTATCCGGCAGGAGGCTGATCGACGCCATTCTGCCCGGCAGATCGACGTCGAGCGTGCCGACGTCGACGAGCTCGCACCGCCTTCGTCCTCCGGCCACCGAATTCACGCAGTGGAACCCGGCCGGGCTGGGGCCTTCCCAGATCCTGCGCAGGCCGGCAGGGGCGGGCGGCAGGCCATCCCGACTGATCTTCAGCACCCACGCGGCCGCGGTCGCATCGGCCGCATCGCCCGCCGCCGTCCGAAACCTGCCCAGCAGCCGTTCGATCGGCGCGAGCACATCGGCCGCCGGCCCGGCGTCGGCCTGTACGAGCACCCGGAGACGAAAACCGGCGACGTCGTAGCGAGTGGCGGCATCGCGGTGCTTTCCGGCCGCCGACGGTGACGCGTGGGACGAGGTCATGACTCGGCGCACCTCCACGAAATCGAGGCGAATGCGGATGGCGACGGCGTAGCTCGAGACCGTCGTTGTCGTGCCGAGGTGCCGCGACCCCGCGCCGAAAAGGGACTGGACCGGGCCGTGCTCGGCTCACACGAGAACAGTGCCAGAGGGAACCGCGCCGCTCCCGTGACCTGCGTCACACGGCAGCCCCGCGCGGCAGCCCGTCTCGATACCGGCTCAGGCGTCCCGTGGCGCAGGCGCGCCGCTCGGCACCGGCGCGACCTGCCCCGTGACCTCGGTCAGCCGCCGGCCCTGCACCACCCGTGGCGGCTCATACGACGACACGGTGGTCGGCGCCGGCGAGATTTTCTTGTGCGTGCTGAAAGCCTTGTTGGACCGGTCGTTGGAAGTATCGAGAACCATCGCTGCCATCCTCCCTCGTGGACGTTCCGAAATCGGCCGCATGCCGTCGTTCAAACGCCGTCGATCAGCCAACGACGGGCGCACCGCTCGGCACCGGCGCGACCTGGCCGGTCACTTCCGCGAGCCGCCGGCTCTTCACAACGCGGGGCGGCTCGTATCGACACCCGGCGACACGCGACTCGACCGCCTGCTCGCTGACGTCAGCCGAAGACTGCTTTTCGATGTGCATGGCTCCCCCTCGTGAAATATCCCGCGACCGATCACCGGAGGCGGCCCAGCCCACGCCGTGCACGTCCCCGACCCCCGGCAACTCTCATCGCCTCACCCGACCGGGCG
>JBIJCD010000213.1:0-6505 GCA_044344895.1 Pirellulales bacterium
CGGCATTACAAAAAAGTGCTCTGACCAGGCAGGATCGGCAACATGGGCACAAATCCTCCGTTTTGCTCAACGCCCGCAGCCGTCAAGGACGATCCAGTGCCGCAGAACGGTTTCGGGGGTTACACGGCCGCCGCGCCGCCGATCGTTCACCGGCACGGAACATAGTCACAGAGGCGAAGCCACCATGGACGCGAACCACGGGCAACCTAGCCGGCACGATGACCCGGGATCGGATTCCCGGCTGCGCGTCGCCGACGGCGTGAATTACCAGGCGATGGGCGATGGCGAGGACGGCGTCATTCTCTCGCTGAAGTCCGGGTGCCTCTACCGCTGCAACCACACGGCCATCACGCTGCTCGACATGCTGCAGGACCGCCCCACACTCGCCGCACTGGTGGACGACTTCGCCGGCCGTTACGCGATCGACGCCAAGCAGGCGCGGGCCGACGTCCTGCCGCTGGTGAGACACCTCGTGGAGCAGCAACTCGTCGAAAAGGTCGCCTGACATGGTGGGTCTGCGGCTGGCGATCCTGCGGATCCACGTGGCCCTGCTGGCGTTGATGATTCCCGATCTGCGCCGCTGGCTGCCGCTTGAACGACTCCTCACCCTCTTCACGCCGCGACAGACTAGCCGGCTCTACGCTGGACTCCGCGCCGACACGATCACCCATATCGTGCAGCACAGGCTCCGCCGTCCGTGGCGAATGCGCCGTCGTCCCTGCCTGCGGCTGGGGTTGCTGCTGTTTCACTTCCTCCGACTGGCGGGCGTGCCTGCCGTGCTCACGTTCTGCGTCTACAAGCAGACGCTCCGGGCCGGCGCAGGCAGCGAGCAGGCCCACTGCTGGGTCTCCGTCGCCGGCCGCTGCGTCGCCAGTCCGCCCGAAGGTGATCACGTCGTGATCCTCGTGCATGGAGCAGAGTGCCCGCATGGCCATCGCGTCGCAGCCTGAATCAGCCGACCTCGGCGGTGGCCCGCTCACGGCGCTGACGGACAAGTTCGTCGCCTGGGATCTCGCCCAGCGGGACGGCTGGCTGTCGCTGCCACAGGTCTGTTCGCTGGGAGTCGAGGCGGCGATGATGCTGGCCTGGCACCGGGGTACGCTGTCGCTCGACGGACTCACGGAGCTGTCCGAACCCGTGGCGGCGATGCTCGCCTGCAACGCGGGCGACCTGCATCTCAACGGATTACAATCGCTGCATGCCTCGGCCGCCGCGGCCCTGGCACGGCACAGGGGCAGGCTCGTGCTCGACGGGCTGCAGTCGCTGGCTGCGGACGTCGCCCTCCACCTCGCGGCACATCGCGGCGGACTGTCGCTGGGCGGACTGCGGGCCGTCTCGACCGAGACAGCCGCCGCGCTTGCCCGTTCGTGTGATGGCATCGCCCTCGGTGGCGTCACGACGCTCTATCCTCTCGCCGCTGCAGAGCTCGCCCGCCACCGTGGGCCGCTGTGGCTCGACGGCCTCACGCACCTCGACGCGGCGATGGCACACGGCCTCGCGGCACACGAGGGCTGGCTCTTCCTGCGGTCGCTGCGGTCGCTCGATGCATCCACCGCCACGGCGCTGGGCGGCCATTCTGGCCGTCTCTTTCTCGACGGCCTCACGGCGCTGTCGGAGGCAGCAACCACCGCACTCGCCCGACACCGCGGCCCCGTGTCGCTCGCGGGCCTCAACCCGATCGGCGACGCCGCCCGCCGCCTGCCTGCCGCGGACGAAGCAACTCCGGCCGCCCGCCCTGTCGCCGCGGCGGCCGCGAGCGAACCGATCGGCGTGGCCATCCTCGGGGCGGGCTTCGCAGGCCTCTGCATGGGCATCGCGCTCTTGGCGGCCGGCCGAACCGACTTCACGATCTTCGAGAAGGCGGACGAACTGGGAGGCACCTGGCGGGACAACACCTACCCAGGCTCCGCCTGCGACGTGCCGGCCAGCGTTTACTCATATTCGTTCGCGCCGCATGCCGGTTGGTCGCGCACCTACGCGGCCCAGCCCGAGATCCTCGCCTACATGCGGTCCATCGCCCACGACCGCGGCGTCGACCGCAGGATCCGCTTCAACACCGCCATCAGGGCAGCCCGCTGGAACGAAGCCTGCGGGGTGTGGGAACTCACCGCCGCGGATGGTCGGGCATATCGCGCCCGCGTCGTCGTGGCGGCGGTGGGCGGCCTGCACCTGCCGCACATTCCGTCGATCGCCGGACTCGACCGCTTCCGCGGGCCGGTCATGCACACAGCCCGCTGGCGGCACGACGTCCAACTCCCCGGCAGGAACATCGCCGTCATCGGTACCGGCACCAGCGCCGCCCAGGTGATTCCTGCGCTGGCGAAACAGGCCGAAACGCTCGTGGTGTTCCAGCGGTCGCCCCCCTGGGTGCTGCCGCGGCGCGACCGAACGCGGTCACCACTGGCACAGCGGCTGCTGTCGCGACTGCCGTGGCTCGGCCGGCTCGGGCGGACGCTGCGGTATCTCCGCGCGGAGACGGCCGGCTTGGCGTTCAACGGCACACCCAGGCTGGTTGGCGGGGCCCAGCGGCTCGCCCTGCGGTTCCTCCGCGGTTCCATCGCGGATCCCGGCCTGCGCCGGAAGCTCACGCCGCGGTACGCATTGGGCTGCAAGCGGGTCGTGCTCTCCGACGATCTCTACCCGGCGCTCTCCCGGGAAAACGTCGACCTCGTGCTCGAGAGTATCGCCGACATCCGCCCGACGTCGATCGTCACGGTGGACGGACGCGAGCGGCCGGTCGACGCCATCGTGCTGGCGACCGGGTTTCGGCCCTTCAACCTGGCCGACTCGATCGCCATCCATGGCCGCGACGGTCGCGTGCTGGCCGATGAGTGGCTGGCAGGCCCACGAGCCTTCCAGGGTGTGGCGATCGCCGGTTATCCGAACCTCTTCACGCTCATGGGCCCGAACACGGCGCTCGGGCACAACTCCGTGCTGTTCATGATCGAGTCGCAGGTCCACTACGTGATGCAGTGCCTCGATTGGCTGGCGACCGGCCGGCTCGAGAGCGTCGAAGTCACGGAGCTGGCACAGCGGAGCTTCAACGCCTGGCTCGACCGCCGCTTCGACCGCACGGTCTGGAAGGCCGGCGGGCCGGGCGGCGGCACGTCGGCCGCGCACAAGGTGTGGCGGCAGCCGTGCTCCAGCTGGTACGTGCATCCAGCGGGACGCAACCATGTCATCTGGCCCGGCTCCTCAGTCGGCTACTGGCTACGGATGCGACGACCCGATCCGAACGACTTTGTCCCAAGGCAGCCGCGACCCGCGGTGGACGTACCCCGACGAGCCGCCTGAGTCACGGAGATCCCAGTCTTGTGCCCCGCTCCGCATCCCTTGAGAATCCCGACCAGTCCGACGACCCCCTGCATGCCCTGCACGCGAGCCGCGACGATCGCCACCGACGACACTGCATCCCCGTTCACGCCCGCTCCGGAGACACGCCCATGAGCGACGCCGCAGCCGACGCCTCCGTACTGGCCACGCAGCTCGAATCCGCAGATGCCCAGTCGCGTCTGCGCGCCGCTGAATCATTGTCGCGGATGGCCGAGGCCGCCGCACCCGCGGCCGTCTCGCTCGTCAGGGCCTGCGGCGACACGGCCGACGAGTTGCGTGAATTCGCCGTGGCGGCGCTTGAGGATCTCGGTCCGCCACCGCCGGAGACGATCGGCCAGCTCATTACCCTGGTCGATCACGCCGGTCCGCTCGTCGCCTACTGGGCGGCCACGCTTCTCGGGCGAGCCGGGGAAAGTGCGGCGTCTGCGGTGCCGGCGTTGGCAAAATGCGTCGATTCGACTGCGGAACTCTCGGTTCGGCAGCGGGCGGCATGGGCCCTCGGAAAGATCGGGCCCGCCGCCGGAGGCGGCCGCGAGGCCCTCATGCGGGCTGCCCGCCACGACGATCCCCGGCTGGCCCGACTGGCCGCCGAGGCGCTCGAGAAGCTCGACGCCTAGCGGCTCCCCGGGCAAACCCGCCGAACGAGCCGAACCGGCGGCCCCGCCAGAGCCGATAGAGAGGGGAGAAACCTGGTCGCAGCGGACCGCCATGGACGGCGGTCGGACCGGGTGCACCGCACCCGCCGCACCTGCGGCGCGGGGCCTCGGGGGGCGACGGTGGCGAAAGCGTCACGAACACGGTCGCGGCCTGCGCCACACGCGCCGTCGCGCCGCCATGCCACCGGCCAACTCCGCCGCCTGATCATGCTGGCGCTGACGGTCGCCGCGACGCTCCCCGTCGCTGCGTGCCTTTTCGGCGACGCGGCGTGGGCCGACGGCCTCGTGCCAATCCGCGGCGCGGGCAGCCAGTCCGGCGACGCGGGCGGATCGCCCGGCCTCGTGCCGATCGGCGCGATCCCCGCGGTCCAGCCGACAGGCGGCGGAGCCGGCCTGGCTCCGATCGCAGGGGCGAGTGCTGCCGCGATTGGGCTGCCGCCGCTGCGTCCGATCTCGATCGCGCCGCTGCCGCAGCAGTCGCTCCCGCCACACATCGCGGCGGCACGCCACGACATGGTCGGCCCTGTGGCCGCGCCGCCACTGACGATCCGGTCGATTCCCATCGCGGGCGAACCGCCGCAGCGCACAGCGGGCATGGCCGCGCTCGGGCTGTCGCCGATCCACGCTCCCCCGATCGGATCCCAGCCCGCCGCATCACAGGCGACGCTTGCGGCGCCGCCCCGCGGTGTGCACCCCGCCCCCGAGCCCGTCGCCATGGCCTCGCTGCCGGCGCCGCGACCGCAGCCGGTGTCCTACGCACCGCTGCCCATCGCGCCGCAGCCGACGATGCTGCCCCCCGCGGCTTCCTCCGCGCCGATGCTCCCGCCGCCACTGCCCGTGGCCGTACTGCCGCCACCGCTGCCGGCGCTGCCACCGCCGCTCCCCGTGCCGGCCGCCGATCCGCTCCCGCCGCTGCCCGTCGGCCAGACGCCTGCACCGGCACCTGCGATTCCCGCGGCCACCTCGATCGCGATGCCGCAGCCCGGTGCCGTTCCCGCTCTGCAGTCGGCGCCGGTCGTGCCGCCCCTGCCCCCGCAGCTGCCGCCGACGCCGGTGGCCGCCGCAGCGCCGCCCCCCGGGGGCAAGCCTGCCGACGCCGTCATGATCGCCAGCTTCAACATCCAGGTGTTCGGCGAATCGAAGCTCGCCAAGCCGCACGTGGTCGACGTGCTCACGAAGGTCGTGCGGCAGTTCGACATCGTGGCGGTTCAGGAGGTACGGGCCAAGTCCGACAGCGTCGTCCCCACGTTCGTCTCAGCCATCAACGCCGATGGCAGCCGCTATCAGTACGTCATCGGACCGCGACTGGGACGCACGGTGAGCAAGGAACAGTACACGTTCATTTACGACACCAACCGGATCGAGCTCGATCCTGCCTCGGTCGATACGCTGCCGAATCCCGGTGGCAAGTTCCACCGCCCGCCGCTGCGGGCCCGCTTCCGCGTTCGCACGAATCCGCCCGAGGCTGGCTTCAGCTTCTGGCTGGTCGATATCCACACCGACCCTGACGAGGTGCCGCAGGAGGTCGACGCCCTCGCCGACGCCTTCGTGTCGATGCGTTCGCTTCGCCCCGACGAGGACGACGTCATCGTGCTCGGCGACCTCAACGCCGGCCCGCCCCAGTTCGGCCGCATCAAGCAGATCCCCGGCATCGGCTGGGCCGTGTCGGGCGTCACGACCAACACGCGGCGGACGAAGACCTACGACAACCTGATCTTCGACCGCACCGTCACGACCGAATACACCGGCCGCTGGGGCGTACTCGACCTGCAGGACACGTTTCGCATCCCACTCGACAAGGCGCTGGAGGTCTCCGACCACAATCCCGTCTGGGCCGCCTTCAGCCCGTGGGAGGCGCGGCAGATGGCGGGCCAGTCGGCCCCGCCGCGCTGACCACCTACCGCGACGACCGTGTCAGCCGGAACGTGCCGTCGTCCTTCTTCGACGTGTAGTCTGCGGTGAACCGGCCGTCCGTCGCCGTGGCACGGTACGAGAACGTGCCGAAGAGTCGGCCGAGATACGAGCTGCCCGCAAGCACCAGCTCGTCGCCCCGATCCTCGACGACCGACAACGTGACCGTGTAGCGAAACGGGATGACCTTGAGGAACCTGCCGGTGAACTTCACCCGGTAGTCCGTCTCGCCGCACCGCGTGAACTCGGCGAAGAGCGGGCCCGAGTGGCCGCTTGTGCAGCTCTCCCACGACCCGGCCCAGCGGCCGGTGAGGTCGGTGCCCAGCGCGGTGGCTGTCGCGGGAAGCACGAGCGCGAGTCCCATCACCAGCGTCGCCCACGTCCGGCCCGAGCGCCGGCGGACGTGCAGCGGCGATACTTCTGTGATTGAGTCTAGCAAGCGGGTCATGGATCACCTCCTCGGGCGGCGCAGACGCCGACAACCGCCACCATGATCCGTGGCCCGGGAAAATCAAGCTCGGAAGCGGGGGCATCCCCAGACCGGCCGCGTTAGAGCGCATCTGGTTTAGCTGGAGCGACGACTTGGCAAACCTGGAGACGGAGGC
>JBIJCD010000482.1:0-2856 GCA_044344895.1 Pirellulales bacterium
GGCAAACCGTGTTAGTGGGCGACGAGGGACTCGAACCCCCAACCCCCTCGGTGTAAACGAGGTGCTCTGACCAATTGAGCTAGTCGCCCTGTATTGAGCGTCAAAAAAACCATTCCTGGCCTTTTTCGACGTGGACCGCATCCGGCGGATGCATCGGCCGGCTCAGCCTCCCGTCCGCGGCGGTTCCGGCTTCGGCGGCACCACCACTCGGATCCCCAGCTCCGTGAGCTGCTTCGCGTCGACGGTTCCCGGCGCACCCGTCATCAGGTCGCTGGCCTTCTGCGTCTTCGGAAAGGCGATCACATCGCGGATGCTGTCGAGCTTGCCGAAGAGCATCACCCAGCGGTCGATCCCCAGCGCGATGCCGCCGTGCGGCGGCGCGCCGCTCCGCAGCGCGTCGAGCAGGAAGCCGAACCGCTCGCGGGCCACCTCCGGCGTGATCCCCAGCAGCTTGAAGACCTTCTCCTGCGTCGCCCCATCATGGATCCGGATCGTGCCGCCCCCGGCCTCGGAGCCGTTGATGACGAGGTCGTAGGCCACCGCCCGGCAGGCCGCGGGATCGCTCTCGAGCTGGTCGAGGTCGGCCGGCCGCGGGGCCGTGAAGGGATGATGCATCGACGCCCAGCCACCGGTCTCCGTGTCGCGGGCGAACATCGGGAAGTCGACGACCCACGAGAAGTGCATCGCGTCGGGATCGTAGAGCTTCAGTTCGGCCCCCAGCCGCTTCCGCAGCATGTGCAGAGCCTTGCAGGTGACGTCGAACGAATCGGCCACGATCAGCACGAGGTCGCCCGGCTGCGCCCCGAGCCGCTCCCGCAGCTTCGGCCCCACCGGCGCCGCGAGGTTCTTCGCCACCGGGCCGGCCCACTCGCCCGACGCCTCCACCTTCAGCCACACGAGGCCCTTCGCCCCGGCTTCCACGGCCACCGCCGTGAGGCCGTCGAGGTCCTTGCGGGAGAATCGCTCGGCCGCTCCGGGCACGCGGAGGCCACGGACCCGGCCGCCTGATTCCACGGCCCCGCGAAACACGCGGAAGTCGCTCTCACCGGCGATCGCGGTGAGATCGACGATCTCCAGGCCGTAGCGGAGGTCGGGCGCGTCGTGGCCAAACCGCTCCATCGCCTCGTCCCAGCTGAGCCGTGGCAGCGGCAGCGGCACCTCCAGGCCGAGGATTTCCCGGGCCGTCCGCTGCACGAGTCCCTCGATCACGCCCATCACGTCGTCGGCCTCGACGAACGACATCTCCACGTCGAGCTGCGTGAACTCCGGCTGCCGGTCGGCCCGCAGATCCTCGTCGCGGAAGCAGCGGGCCACCTGCACATAGCGGTCGAATCCCGCCATCATCAACAGCTGCTTGTAGAGTTGTGGCGACTGCGGCAGGGCGAAGAAGGAGCCGTGGTCGAGGCGGCTGGGCACCAGGTAGTCGCGGGCGCCCTCCGGCGTGCTCCGGCCGAGCATCGGCGTTTCCACGTCGACGAAGCCCAGGGCGTCGAAGTGGTCGCGCATGATCTTCACCATGCGGCTCCGCAGGAAGAGGTTGTCCTGCATCGCCGTCCGCCGCAGGTCGAGCCAGCGGTGCGCCAGCCGCACCTCCTCGCCCGGCAGGTCGGCCGCCCCCGGCTGGAAGACCGGCGTGTCGGCCTCGTTGAGCACCTCCAGCGACTGGCAGCCCACCTCGATGGCCCCCGTGGCCAGTTTCGGGTTGGCGGTGCCCTCGGGCCGCATGCCGACCCTGCCCCGCACGCGCAGCACCCACTCCGGCCGTGCGCGGCGGGCCGTGGCGAGCACCCCCGCCGGGCTGTCGGGCCCGGCCACGACCTGCGTGCGGCCCCAGCGGTCGCGCAGATCGATGAAGATCACGCCCTTGTGGTCGCGGACGCGGTCGACCCATCCGCAGAGCGTGACGTCATCGTCCACGTGTTCCGGTCGCAGATCCCCGCAGGTGTGGCTTCTGAGCACTGCATATGCCTTTCTGTGGCGTGGTGGTGCATCTTCGTAACACCGCACGCGGGCCTCGACAAGGACCGCCGACGTTGCCCCGCCGGGGCCGGCGCCGCGCACCGGCACGGCCGCGGCCTCGCGTCAGTGGTCGAAGGCGGAGATGATCAGGAGCACGATCCCGAAAATGATCGCCAGCACCAGCGGCAGGCACAGCACCAGGAGCGTCGTCGCCGAGGGGGTGGGACCGGCAAGCTTCGCCAGCTGGCCGCTGAACAGCAACACCTCCCACAGCACCGCGAAAATCATGGCGCATCCGAACGACGCCCACGCCAGATATTTGAAGATCATCGCGTGATCTCACCGCGCCGCCACGCCGGTCACCGGACGGCCGTTCCGAGCCACGGGCGCCGCGGCACCGTGCCGGTCGTTCGCAAACTCGAGGTGCAGCTGCTGGCTGCCGTCCGCCGCGCCGCCAAACTCTCGAAACAGCATGCTCGGCTGGATGTCGCGGTTGTGCTGGTACTTGTCGCTCGAGTATTCGGTGATGTCGCCGGCGATCTGGTGGAAGAAGATCTGGCAGATCGGCACGCCCGGGTAGATCTTCACCGGCTGCACAGCGAACATCTCCAGCGTCCAGTAGCCGCAGAAGCCGACGTCGCCGAAGCCGGCGGTGACGTGGACGAACAGGCCGAGCCGGCCGATCGAACTGCGGCCCTCGATCATCGGCACGAGGTTGTGCGTCTCGGTCCGCTCGATCGTGCGGCCCAGGTAGAGCTGGTTGGGGGTCAGCACCAGCCCCTCTTCCGGAATGCGGATCCGCTCCACGCGGTTGCTCTTCCGCATGTCGAGCACCACCTCCTCGTAGACGAGCAGTTCGTCGTGCAGCGAGAGGTTGTAGCTGTTGGGATTGAGCCG
>JBIJCD010000313.1:0-4679 GCA_044344895.1 Pirellulales bacterium
TCGACCGCCCGGTCGATCGCACCCTGTGCCTCGGCGACGAAGCCGCCCACGTCACGGCCCCGCACGTTGCACTGCACCACGACCCGCCGCTCGCTCCACTCCCGGGTGACGAACTTGGGGCCCAGGATCGTCTCGATGTCGGCGATCCGCTCCAACGGCACGCTCTCACCAGCGGGGCCACGGACGGCGATGTCCGCGATCGAGGCCGGACCGTCCCGCAGGCCCTCGGGCAGCCGCACCACGATCGGAAACCGCAGCTGCCCCTCCACGATCTGGCCGACCGCCTTGCCACCCACGCTCTCCACGATGTCGAGCACTGCCTGCGCGGAGATGCCGTAGCGGGCGATCTCGTCCTGCTTCACGGCGATCTTCAGGATCGGCTGGCCGCTGACCTGCTCGACCGCCACGTCCGCCCCGCCGGGCACGTCCTTGAGCACGGCCGCCACCTCACCCGCCTTCCTCACGAGCTGCTCGAGATCGGTGCCGAAGACCTTGACGGCGATGTCGGCCCGCACACCCGACACCATCTCGTTGATCCGCTGCTCGATCGGCTGGGTGAACCAGATGATCTGCCCCGGCACCCCCTCGACCACTGTGTTCATCACGTCGACGAGTCCGGCCTGCGTGCGGGCCCGCTTCCATTCCTCCCGCGGCCTCAGCGCGATGAACATGTCGGTGGCCTCGATCGCACCGGCGTCGGTCGCCACTTCGGGCGTTCCCGTTCGGCTCCAGACGTGGGCGATCTCGTCGGGGAATTCGGCCAGCAGGGCCTGCTCGATCCGCGTGTTCATCCGGCACGACTCCTCGATGCTCGTGCCCGGAGCGCGGATGATGCCGAGCACGATGTCTCCCTCCGAGAGCTTCGGAACGAACTCCGTGCCCAGGGACAGGGCCCGTAGCAACGTAATCCCGAGAATGGCCGCCGCGCCGCAAGCCAGCGGCCAGCGGGCCGCCAGGCAGAGCCGCAGGAGCGGCCGGTAGATCGACCGCAGGATCTTCACCAGGAAGACGTCGTGGGCGTCGACCCGCCGTGGCAGAAACAGGCTCGAGAGCACCGGCACGACCGTGAGCGAGAGCACGAGCGACCCGATCAGAATGAACACGACCGTGAGCGCCATCGGCCGGAACATTTTCCCCTCGACACCCTCGAGCGTGAGGATCGGTATGTAGACGATCATGATGATCAGCTGCCCGAAGCAGGCCGGCTTCTTGACGGCATTGGTCGCCTCCCGCACGAGCTTGAGCCGCTCGGCGCCGCTGGCACCGGGATGGTGGGCGATCTTCTCGAGGATGCTCTCGATCACGACCACGGACGAGTCGACGACGATGCCGAAGTCAATCGCGCCAAGCGAGAGGAGGCTGGCCGCGATGCCCGCCTGCCACATGCCGATGAAGCCGCACATCATCGAGAGCGGGATGGCGGTCGCAGCAACGAGGCCGGCTCGCAGGTTACCGAGCATCACGTAGAGGATGACGACGACGAGAAACGCTCCTTCGAGCAGGTTCTGCCGCACCGTCGCGATGACGCGATCGATGAGCTTCGTGCGGTCGTAGACCACCTTGGCCTCGACGCCGTCGGGCAGCGTGGCGAGCAGCTTCTCGAACCGATCGCGGAGCCGCGTCGTGACGGCGTAGCTGTTCTCCCCCATGAGCATGAAGCCGAGGCCGAGCACCACCTCCCCGGCGCCGCCGTAGGTGACGGCCCCCTTGCGGATCTCGTGGCCGATGACGACCTCGCCCACGTCGCGGATCCGGATCGGCGTGCCCTCGCGGGAGGCGATCACGATCTTGCCGATCTGCTCGACGTCGACCGTGCGCCCCACGCCGTAGACCAGCACCGCATCGCCGGAGCGGTCGATGGAGCCGCCGCCGACGTTGAAGTTGTTGCGCGGCACCGACGCCACGACGTCGTCGAACGACAAGTCGTACTTGCGGAGCAGGGCGGGGTCGACCCGGATCTGGTACTGCTTGTTGAGCCCGCCCCAGGCGTTGACCTCGGCCACGCCGGGCACGCTGCGGAGCGCCGGCTTGAGCGTCCATTCCTGCAGTGTCTTCACGTCGGTGAGGCTCATACCGCCGCTGCCGTCGGCGAAGGGCTTCGGCACGAGCAGGTAGTGGAAGACCTCGCCCAGTCCGGTCGAAACCGGCCCCATCTCGGGCCGCTCCACGCCCGGCGGGACCGCCACGGTCGTGAGCCGCTCGTTGATCAACTGCCGGGCGAAGTAGATGTCGGTGCCGTCGCGGAAGGTGACGATCACGACCGAGAGGCCGAACATGCTGGCGCTCCGCAGGCCCTCCAGCCCCGGCATGCCCCCCATCGCCAGCTCGATCGGGAACGTGATCTGCCGCTCGATCTCCTCGGCCACCATGCCCGGCGCCACGGTGTTGATCTGCACCTGCACCGGCGTGGTGTCGGGAAACGCGTCGATCACCAGGCGATTGACCGCCACCCAGCCGACGAGGCAGACGAATGCGGCGCCCGCGAGCACCGCGATCCGGTGCGACAACGACCAGGCGATGATGGCTTCGAGCATGAAACGACGCGATCAGCAGGGTTCGCAGTGAGCCGGCACCGCGGGGTGCGATGCTCGGCCGCCTCGGGAAACCTCGGCCCGTCCGGCTGCCGAGCGGCCGGAAACGCCGGCGGAGCGATCTTCCCTCGGCAGGTTACAGTTCGCCGGCCTCCATCCGCTCGAGCAGGATTTGGCTCTTGAGCACGTGGCTGCCCGAGCCGACGACGTGGGTGGGCAGGCCACCTACGGCGAAGTCGCCGACGATCTCCACGTCCTCTCCCTGCTGCACGCCGGGGCGCACGGGCCGGGCCGCGAACGCCTGCTCGCCGGTCGGCACGAAGACCACCCAACGGCTGCCGTCCCACTGCACGCTCCGCCGCGGCACGAGCAGCGCCGTGCCACGCCGGTCGAGCTCGATCCTTCCCTTGCCGAACGTGTTGGCCCGCAGGGAGGCTGCCGGTCCCCCGGCGAGGCCGGCGGCGGGCGCCGTGGCGGCCGGCGGTTCGACGCGGTTGGGGATCTCGGCGCGCACCTCGAGCGTCCGCGTCTGCTGGTCCACCTCCGTGCTGATCCAGGCGACGCGACTGACGTAT
Source organism: Pirellulales bacterium (assembly GCA_044344895.1). Lineage (GTDB taxonomy): Bacteria > Planctomycetota > Planctomycetia > Pirellulales > UBA1268 > CAMCQY01. The sequence goes on from JBIJCD010000313.1 coordinate 3,107, forward strand.
TCTTTGTCCGAGCCGTCGGGACGAAACCGCACGGGCTGGCCCAGCGCCACCTTGCCGGCATCCTCCTTGCTCACGTTGAGCACGACCCACATCGTGGAGACGTCGGCCACCTCGAAGATCGGCGCGGCCGGTTCGATCAGTTCGCCCACGACCGCGTCGCGGCCGATCACGACGCCGTCGAACGGGGCGTAGAGCGGCAGCAGGTTGGAAGTGATGCGGGCCGGGTCGATCGTCGCAAGCAGCGACGCCGGCAGGCCGGCCGCGCGGATCCGGTCGGCGCGGGCGTCGTCGTCGAGCTGCTCGTAGGCGGCGACGGATACGTCGAGGCCGAGGTTCACGAGCGCCTGCTCGGCGTTCGTCAGGTGGTTGCGGGCCTCACGGAGGGCCGACTTGGCCTCGCGCAGCTGCCGCCCCATCACCGCCCCCTTCACCTCCTCGAGGATCGCCAACTGCTCCCGCCGAGCCTCGTGCGCCACCAGTGCGTTGAGGAAATCAGCCTTCAGCCGGCCGACGTCGCTGCTCTCGATCACGAGCAGCACGTCGCCTTTGCGCACCATGTCGCCGAGGTGTTTTTCCACCCGCCACACGCTTCCCGGAACGCGGGCCGAGAGCTGGGCGATGTGACGCTGGTCGTAGTGGACGACGCCGCTCACGACGAGTTCGCTCACCACGGGTCGCTCCTTCACCGGCACCAGTTCGATGCCCGTCCGTGCGAGGGCCTCACGGGAGTCGAACCGCACGCCGCCGGCCTCCGCGGGCGGACTCCCGGCCTGTTCCGCCGCCGCTTCTGCCGCCGGCTGGTCGCCATGGCCACCTGCATCGGCATGGCTGGCGGCGTGGCCGGCATGGCCACCGAGGCCGAACGTCCAGTGGGTGGCGTGGCCGAACCAGCCGACCGCGGCCAAGGCGGCTGTCGTCGCGATCGAGAGGGCCCAGTTGGTGAGCGCGGCGATGATCTCGACGCGGGTGATTTTGGCACGCTGCGGACGTGGAGGCATCGGGAGAACTCCTGCAACCCGGCCGAACCCCGACGGCTCGTCGCTGGGTTCGTCGGGGGTTTGAGAGCCGGATGCCGGCCGCGGCCACCCCGCCTCGGGCGTCGCGCGACAGGATTATCCGGCGGGTGTCTGGAGGTGGGAGGGAACAGGGGGGCGTGTTCGAAACCTCGACCGATCGACGGCTGGCCGACGGCGCGCGACCGGCTGCACCAACGTGCATCCGATCACCAGACCATCCACCGACCGCCGCCCCGACCGCGTCCAGAATCGCCGCCGGGAAAACTGTCGTTCTGGAAAGCCTATGCAGGGCCCGGGAAACTGTCCAGCCCTGGGATCCAAGGTCACCGCCCCCCGAGTTTTGGGCGGTCTGTGAATAGCCCGACGAGCATCTCCTTCTGGGAGCGTGGAAGCTTCTTGATCGCCGCTTCCCGCTTGAGGGCCCGCGACCTGGTCGACTGAGGCTCCTGGTAGGCGAGCGTCACCGGCAGGCGGCTGCGGGTGTAGCGAGAGGCCTTGCCGGCGGCGTGGGCGGCGAGCCGCCGGCCGAGGTCGTTGGTGATGCCGGTATAGAGCGA
>JBIJCD010000314.1:0-4669 GCA_044344895.1 Pirellulales bacterium
TGCACCCCGGCACGACGGTGATGAACAGCTACGTCGGCTACATGTGGTGGGACGAAGAAAGCGACAGCGAGCTCATCTATCCGCGGGAGCAGAAGTACCCGTCGTCGGAGGAGATGATGGCCAGCGCCATGTCGAACCCCAACGAGTCGGCCGCCAAGAGCTACCTCTCCGACCCCGAGTTCCTCGCCAACCTCACCGACCTGAACGACCGCACGAAGCACACGCAGTTCGCCGATTTCCACGGCCACGGCTGGGCCTTCCGCGCCGTCTTCAAGCACGACCGCAAGGGCAACCTGCTCGACCACCGCGGCAATCTGGTCGCCGACGCCGGCAACGCCGCCCAGCGGGCGGCCGTGCGGATGCCGGAGCGGATCAAGGAGATCTACCGCGGCGCCGACCAGAAGACGCCCGAGCAGATCCGCGCCGCCGAGGTCGCCCTGGCCCACGAGCGCGACGGCCTGCCGGTGCACATGCTCGACATCCACATGGAGCGGGGCATGCACTGCGTCGACTGCCATTTCGTGCAGGACATGCACGGCAACACGAAGCTCTACGGCGAGGTGCGGGCCGCGATCGAGATCGGCTGCGTCGACTGCCACGGCACCGCCGACCGGATCGCCACCCTCCGCACCAGCGGCCCCGCCTCCGACACCTCGAGCCCCGAGGGAGGCCGCGACCTCCGCGGCCTGCGCACGCCATCGGGGAAGCGCCGGTTCGTGGTCGAGGGCGACCGCATCTTCCAGAACTCGATGGTCGAGGAAAACCTCACCTGGGAGATCAAGCAGACCAAGGCCACGATCGACCCGCGGAGCCCGCACTACAACGCCCGCTCGGCCTTCGCCAAGACCGTGCGGATGGGCGACGACGGCGTGATCGAGTGGGGCGGGCTGCCCGGCGACACCCGGCCCTGCGCCCACAAAAACGAGTCGATGAGCTGCATTTCCTGCCACAGCTCGTGGAACCCCAGCTGCTTCGGCTGCCACCTGCCGCAGAAGGCCAACAAGAAGTCGCCCACGCTGCACAACGAGGGCGAGGTGACCCGCAACCTCACGGCCTACAACTTCCAGACGCTCCGCGACGACGTCTTCATGCTGGCCCGCGACGGCAACGCCACGGGCAACCGCATCGGCCCCTCGCGGTCGAGCTGCGCCATCCACGTCACGAGCAACAACAACCTGCGCGAGACGATCTACGTGCAGCAGCAGACGATCTCGGCGGAGGGCTTGAGCGGCATCGCCTTCAGCACGAACGTCCCGCACACCGTCCGCGGCGGCCCCGTCCGCGACGGCCGCCCCGACGACTACTCGCACCGGCCGGGCACCTACGAGACGAAGATGTGCACCGACTGCCACGTCGCCAAGCAGGATGACAACAACGCCATCATGGCGCAGCTGCTCATGCAGGGCACCAACTACACGAACTTCATCGGCAAGTTCGCCTACGTGGGGCTGGGCACGGGCGGCCTGGCCGGCGTGGCCGTGACGGAGACGGTGGAGCCGCAGGCGGTGATCGGCAGCGAGTTCCACCGCATCGCCTTCCCCGACGACTTCGCCCGGCACCTGGCCGACGACGGCGTGCTCCAGGTGGCCCACCACCACAAGGCCGGCGATGTCGGCGAGATGCTCTTGAACCCGCTCAAGCGCCGGGAAGTGCTGCAGGTGCAGGCCCGCGGCGAATACCTCTACGCCGCCTGCGGCGCCGACGGCCTGCGGGTGTTCGACATCGCCTTCATCGACGACAAGGGTTTTTCCCAGCGGATCACGACAGCCCCCGTGTCGCCGCTCGGCCAGCAGTTCTACGTGAAGACGCCCTACGCCACGGGCGTGGCCGCCCCCGCCACCACGGCCCCCGACCCGACGCGGACCCACGCCCCGGAGAACTTCGAGCAGCCGGTCCACGAGATGTACGCCTACCTCTACGTCACCGACCTCGAGGAGGGGCTCGTGCTCGTGGGGGCGGGCACCCTGCTCGACGGCAACCCGCTCAACAACTTCCTGAAAAAAGACGTCGCCTTCAATCCGGGCGGCATCCTGAACGGCGCCCGCAGCATCACCATCGCCGGCACCAACGCCTACATCTGCTGCAACGCCGGGATCGTGGTGGTGTCGATCGAGAAGCCGAAGTGCCCGCAGGTGGTGGCGGTGATCGGCGGCGACCAGGTGCAAGACCCGCGGAGCGTGGCCATCCAATTCCGCTACGCCTTCGTCTGCGACCGCGAGGGCCTGAAGACCTTCGATGTGACCAATCCCGCCGCGCCGGCGCTGCTCGCCACGGTGCCGATCGCCCAGGCCAACAGCGTCTACGTGGCCCGCACCTACGCCTACGTCGCGGCGGGCCGGCAGGGCCTGCTGATCGTCGACGTGACGAATCCACACTCGCCCTTCCTCGACCAGTGCTTCGACGGCGGCGGCCGGATCAACGACGCCCGCGACGTGAAGCTCGGCATCACGTACGTGAGCGAGTTCGCCTACGTCGCCGACGGGGCCAACGGCCTCCGCGTGGTGCAGCTCACCACGCCCGACACGCCGGGCAACGTCGGCTTCAGCCCCAGGCCCACGCCGCAGCTGGTGGCGACCTATCCTGTGACGAAGGGCGGCCTGGCGCTGTCGGTCTCCGAGGGCGTCGACCGCGACCGGGCAGTGGACGAGTCGGGGAACCAGCTCTCAGTGTTCGGCCGGATCGGCGCGCGGCCCTTCAACCGCGCCGAGCTCGAGAAGATGTATCTCCGCGACGGCCGCGTCTGGAAGGTGAGCGACGACCCCTTCGACGCGGAGCTCTACCGGGTGCTCGCGCCCCGTCCCACGCGGCAGGCCGCCCGCTGAAACCGCCCGCGGGAGGCGGGCCGACCGCCGGCGACCCCGCCCGCCCCCCGGCTGAACCGGCCGCACGCCACCGCCCCCTCAGGAGCGGGTGAAATGCTTTTCGAGCCTGAATTCCAGCCATTTTGGCGGGGCGATTCGGCTGCGACGGCAAACCCGCTCCTCAGGGATAGCCAATTTTTTGCACACCGGGAAAAGTCAGGGTAGCCTGCCCGGTAATCGGTAAAGTCGGTGTTTCCTTCACAACCTCGATAATCCGCACGTTCGCAAGGACATGCGAGAGGATCGGTTCGCTCGCGTCGGCCTGGCGTCGATCGACCTGAACAGCCTGAACAGACCGTTTCGCCGCCATCGATCACGCCCTGACGTACCGCCGCACGATGCGACAAGACTCGACACCAGAAAATGTCTCGACGGCTGCCTCGCCGCGATCCGCAGCCGTGGCTTCGCGATTGGGGCATGCGCTGTCCGCATGCCTGGCCGTGGTCGTGGCGTGCTGTTGTGTGCTCGGTGGCGGGCCTGCAAACGCCCAGGTGATCACCGGCACCTTCTACGGGCCCGTTCTCTCAGGCAGCACGGCGACGCTCGTCAACGGCGCCTCCATTGGCGGCAACATCACGAACGACGGCACGCTCGAGTTCGCGATGTCGGTGCCGCTGACCGTCAGCGACGTGATCTCGGGCTCCGGCAACGTGCTGCTCAGCGGCACGTCGGGCACCGGCGGCACGATCACGTTCACGGGCATGAATACCTACACCGGCGACGGCCTGTCCTACGGCACGATGGTTCGCTTCGGCACGCTCGAGATCGCCGTCGGCGGCAGCGTCGATCACGCGGGCGCCAACCTGTTCGTCGGCGACCAGTCGGGTGACGTCGGCTTCCTGACCATTTCAGGCGGCAGCGTGTCGGCCCTCAACAGCGTGCTCGGCAACAACTCTGGCAGCAGTGGCACGGCCGACATCTCGGCCGGCACGTGGTCATCGGCCAACGACCTCGATATCGGCTATGCGGGCACCGGGTCGCTCACGATGACGGGCGGCCAGGTGAACGTCGGCGGCAGCGCGCTCATCGCCCGTGACACAACCGGTCTTGGCACATTCACGATTTCGGGCGGGACAACGGCGGTCACGTCGGTGCTGGGCGTCGGCTACGGCGGCACCGGCTCGCTCACGATGACCGGCGGCCTGATCACGAGCGAAGACGGCTACATCGGCTACAACGCCGGCGCGTCGGGAACCGCCTCCATCACGAGCGGCACCTGGGCCATGAGCCGCGATCTCAAACTCGCCCAATTTGGCGATTCCGGCGGGCTGAGCATCAATAGCGGCGGCGTCGTGTCGGTGGGTGGAGCACTCACCAGGAGCACCAACGGCACGCTCGACCTCAACACGGGCGGCACGCTCAATATCGGCGTCGGAGGCGCGACGGGCAGCCTCGTCACCGACATCGTCAACAACGGCACGCTGGTTTTCGACCGCTCGACCGACTACCAGCACGACTACGTCATCTCGGGCACCGGCTCCGTCGTCAAGCAGGGCGCCGGCACGCTGACGCTCACGCAGGCTAACAGCTACTCCGGCGGCACGACGATCTTGAGCGGCACGATCGCCGTCTCGGCCACGGGCGTGATCAGCCACCCGGCGGCGGACATGGTCATCGGCTTTGGCCCCAGCGACGTCGGTGGGCTCAGCGTCGCCGGTGTCGTCTCGTCGTCGAACCTCGATCTCTACAACGGCACGTTCGCCGTGGAGACCGGCGGCAGTGTCCAGACCACCGGATTCGCATCGATCGGCAACTCGGGCACCGGAGGGGCCACGGTCTTCAACGGCATCTGGACGGTCGACAATGAT
>JBIJCD010000315.1:0-4653 GCA_044344895.1 Pirellulales bacterium
TCGCGATCGCCGTCGCCATCGTCGGCTGCGCGTTCGGCGCCGCCGCGGCCGCGCCGCCACGGCCGCTCCTCCTCGCCCACGTCATGCCCTGGTTCGAGGCCGATCCGGCCGGCCGCACCTGGGGCTGGCACTGGACCATGGGAAAGTTCGACCCCGCCACGGTCGTGGACGGACGGCCCGCGATCGCGTCGAAGCTCCAGCCCGCGGCCGGCATCTACGACTCCGCCGACCCGCACGTCGTCGAGCACCAGCTGCTGCTCATGAAGCTGTCGGGCATCGACGGGGTGATCGTCGACTGGTACGGCCGGGCCGAGCTCTGGGATCATGCCCGGAATCACCGCTGCACGCAGCTCTTGGTCGAGCGGGCTGGTGAACTCGGCATGAAGGTGGCGATCTGCTACGAGGACAAGACGCTCGCAGACTTGGTCAAAGAGGGCCGGATCAAGCGGGAGGACCGCGTCTCCCACGCCGCGGCCGAGATCGCCTGGCTCGCCGAGCACTGGTTTCCACTCGATCACTACGTGCGGCTCGAGGGCCGGCCGGTGCTGCTGTCCTTCGGCCACGAGGGGCTCAGCGACGACGAGTGGTCCCGCGTGCTCACGCAGTCGCCGAGACCGCCGGCGTACTTCAGCGAGCACCGCCGCCGCCCGACGGCCGTCGGCGGCTTCGACTGGCCCGTGCCGCAGGAGGGGCTCGCCGCCCAGCAGCGGTTCGCCACGGAATCACGAGGCTGGCCCAGCCGGATTCCCGTGGCCTTCCCCCGCTTCCTCGACATCTACGCGGAGGCGGGCGTCCATCCGAGCTGGGGCCGGATCGACGACGACGGGGGCCGCACGTTCGCGCGAACGCTCGAGCTTGCCCTCGCGATGAAGCCGCCGATCGTGCAGATCGCCACTTGGAACGACTGGGGCGAAGGCACGGTCATCGAGCCGAGCGTCGAGTTCGGCACCCGCGACCTCGAACTGCTCCAGCGGGCCCGGCGGAGGCTGACCCCGGGCTTCGCTGCGAAGAAGGAGCACCTCGCCCTGCCGGGCCGGCTCCTGGCTCTGCGGCGGTCGACGCACGACAAGGGGGGCCAGACGCGGCTCGACGCGGTCGGGCGACGGCTGGCGGACCTGAAACTCGCCGCTGCCGCAGCCGAGCTCGACCAGATCGCCGCTGAGTCGGCCGCCCCAGCGCAATACACCCCGCAGGGCTCGAACCTGCAACCTTCGGTTCCGTAGACCGATGCTCTATCCAATTGAGCTAGGGGTGCCCGTCCGCGAACCGGACGCCGGCAAGAATACACCGTTTCCCCGCTCGCACCAAGCTCGCGCCCGCGGCGGCCGCCACCTGCAGCCCGGCCGACGAACCGCCGTCCGCGAATGGCGGCCGCGGCCCGCGGACAGTTCGTCGCCGTCGGCGTTCATCAAGCGGGTTTGACGACGAGGAACCCTTCCTTGTCGACGTCGAAGCCGGTCTCCAGCAACATGGCCACGGGCGCAGCGGCATCCACACGCGCGGAGCCCTTGGCCCCGCCGCCTACGCGCGGAAGCGTGGCGCCGATCACGAGCGTCCGCCGCTCCCCACGAGCGATTCCCTCCGCCTCCAGCGGCGCGAGCCCGAGCCGATCGCGGATGGCCGCCTCGGGCCACACGACCACGCCGTTGACGACCCGGCCCACCGTGTCGGCCTTGAGGGTCGTTTCGTGCGCGGCATGCACCCGCGCAGGGGGAGAATTCATCGCCACGAGGCCTCCCGCCTCCCGCGGCGCGAAGGCCACGACCGGCTCCACGCCGAACGCCTCCTGGAACCGGGCCGCCGCCTCACGGGCCCGCGGCAGCTCCGCGACGCCGCCGATCGGCATCACGACCGCGGCGAGCGTCTCCGCGAGGGGAGGGGAGTGCGGCGGACCGGGCGGGCTCTCGGCGGCGGCGGCGAGCACCTGCTCCACCCGCGCCAGCCAGATCGTGATCCGCTCCCGGCGGATCGTGTCGAGCAGCTCCCGCGGGGAGCGGCTGGCGTCGGCCACGAGCCCGCGGATGCCCAAGAGCGCCGCACCCCGTAGCCCCAGCGAATCGTGGAGTGGATCGCCGTCCGCCAGCGAGCCCAGCAGCCGGTCGCCGCGTTGCACCAGGCAGCAGCCGTCGAAGGCCTCGGCCGTCGCGGCAGCGGCCGGGTCGGCCCGCCGCGAGGCCCGCATCCGCGCGGCCACCGCCTGTGCCGAGAGTTCCTGCAGCGCGAGCCGCGCCTCGTCGCTGGGCGTGCCGATGGGCAGGGGAGACCCGTACGTGAGTGTCACCGGGCGCCGGAAGACGCGGGGCCACTTCGTAAAGTAGCGGCCCTCGGAGTAGGTCAGCGGGCTGCCCCACATGCCGTCGATGTGCAGCGGCACGATCGGCGCCTCGACCCGTTCGAGGATCCACTCGAGCCCCCGCTTGAAGCCGAGGATCTGGCCGGTCCGCGAGATGCCCCCTTCGGAGAAGATCCCGATCACGTCTCCGTCCGCCAGCCCCGACTGGATCGCCTTGAGCGCCTGGCCCATCGACTTGGGGCGCGGATCGAAGAGGATGAACCGCCACTGGTCGGAGAGCATCCGCAGGAATTTTCCCCGGATGTTGGGCCCATAGACCACCATGCGGATCGGCCGCAGGCACGAGAGCACCACGATGAAGCCGTCGAGCCAGGAGAGGTGGTTCGCCACGACGACGGCGGGCCCCGTGGCGGGCAGCCGTTCGGCGTGGGCCACGCGGAACCGGTGCGTGGCGTGCACGATCGAGTTCACGAAGATCCGCAGCGACGCCCGTGGCGCCGCATAGATCGCGGCGGCCGCGGCGGCCACGTTCAGCAGACCGAACAGCCCGAAGATGCCGCGGGCCGAGAGCAGCGGCGCTGCCGTGGTGCCGGCCTCGGCGGCATGCCACTCGCTGCGCAACAGGCCGTAGAGCGTCGAGGCGACGAACATCCCCGCGAACGTGAGCAGATTCGCGGCGGCCAGCAGGCCCCCGCGGCGGGCAGGGGGGCTCTTTTCCTGGAAGGCCGCCTCCAGCGGCACGTCGAAGATGCCGGCACCAAGCCCGAGCAGCAGGAGTGCCCCCGTTGCCCAGCACCATGGCAGGCCGATCCCGCCGGCGGCGGTGAAGATCGTGCGCGGTCCCCACGCCAAGCAGAACGACGCGACGGCCATCAGGATCGCGCCCAGCGGCACCAGCCCCATGTCGACGCCGCGGGTCGACACCTTGCCGGCCACCAGGCTGCCGAGCCCGATGCCGCTGACGAGAGCCACCAGCAGCGGCACGATCTGCCCCTGCGACGTCGCCCCCGCCTCGGTGGCCAATTGATCGACGTTGAGCTGGGCGACGGCGCCCAGCGCCCAGAAAAAGATGATGCCCGCCGCGGCGGCGGCGAGTTCACGATGGCCCCAGAGCTCCACGAGGTCGGCCCAGGTCCGACGCAGGGCATTCCACGGGGGCGGCGCCGCGGGATCGGCGGCTGGCCTCCGGTCGAGCGCGAGTGCGGCGATCCAGCCCGCCACAGCCAGTCCGACGAGCACGACGGCCGCCGGCATCGCATGCAACCAGTGGGGCGCCGAGTGCACCTCGCCCGCGGCGGGCACGACGGTGGCGTCTGCCAGCCAGTTGCCGCCGGCCATGCCCGCGAGGGTGGCGGCGAGCGTGACCATGGCGAACAGGCCGTTCGCCGCTGAGAGCCGGGCCACGGGAACCGTCTCGGGGATCGTGCCGATCACGCTCGGCGCCAGAAGCGCCGCCTGGCAGCCGATCACGACCAGGCTTCCCAGGAGCAGCCAGAGCCCCGCCGGCAGGCCGGCGAGGGAGCCACCCGATCGCACGCCCCAGGCCACGGCGGCGGCCGCGGCCGCCGCGATCAGGATCTCGGCGAACTTGCAGGCGACGATCACCGACCGCTTGGGAAAGCGGTCGGCCAGCCAGCCGGCCAGCCAGGCCAGCAGCACGAACGGCAGCACGAAGCCGGCCGTGCCGATGGTGAGCACGACGGCGATCTGACCCCCGGTGACCGCCTTCTTTCCCAGGCCGATCACCAACCAGCGGAGGACGTTGTCGTTGACGACGGTCAGCGCCCGCAGCGCGAGGAGAGGGCGAAAGCCACCGACGGGAACGGGATCGACCGGCAACGGTTCCAAGTGTCGTCCTCTCGCTGACTTCGTCCGGACCGGCCGCGGTGCGGACGGTGCCGCATTCTCAGGCAAAACCGGCCGAGTTGCCGCGTTCGGGCCAGACGGAATCGCCGGCCTGGTGGCGGACCTTGACGGCGATTTGCAGGACCGCCCGGGTGCTGCGTATTCTCATTGGAGCGGTCTTGCGGCAACAAGCCCGATCGCTTCCCGGTTGAACCGGGGATTCCGCAGACGCTCCCTCCAGGGATGGAACCCGAAGGATTTACCGCCATGTTGCTCCCGATCCCCCTCGTGCTCACGCAGTCCTTCCGTCGGCTCTCCTGCCGCAGCCTCACCGCCTGCGCGGCGGTGGCCTGCGGGCTGCTCGCCTCAGCCGACGCCATGGCGCAGATGATGGTCTACCCGGCCCAGCCGGTGGTCTCGTACTACGCGCCGATGGCCGCCGGGTATCCGGGCGGCTATGTCGCCAACTACTCGCCGGCGGGCAACTACGCGGCGGTGACGGCCTTCTCGCCTCC
>JBIJCD010000031.1:0-16330 GCA_044344895.1 Pirellulales bacterium
CGTCGCGGTCGCAGGCCGGGCCCTCGATCCCGGGCGTGAAGCTGCCCTCCGGCGTGGCCGGCTCGGCGACGAAGAGCGTCTCCGCCGCGGCCGACGGCGCGCACAAACACAGGGCGGCGATGCACAGGCCGCGACCGAGCCATGCACGGCCACGCTCACACTGAAAAATGTCCCGCAGCCTGCGGTGCATGATCCGCTCCTCTCTTCCGTGCGGCCGTGATACGGTCCGCGACGTCCTGCCAGGGTATTGGATTATGGCCTCGGCGCCGCCGCGGCCGGCTTCTCAGGCGGCTTCTCAGGCGGGATCGTGAGCCACACCTGCGACAGCTTCTGCTTGCCGAAGCCCACCGCGGCGACCGTTTCGGCCGGCTTGTCGGCCGCAGCCTGCCGGCGGGCCGCCACCGTGACGGGACCGGCGTAAGCGGCACCGGCCTTGATCGCGAGCGTCACCTTCTTCGCCGATTCGCCTTCGGCTGCAGACACGACCGGGTCGGCGGTGATCCCCGCGGGCGGATCGACGAGCGTGAACTCGACCGGCTCCTTCCAGCCCCGCAGCCGCTCCACGGCGATCGCGAGGTCGACCGTGCCGCCGATCTTCGCGGCGACCGCGTCAGGCTCGCAGGTCGCTGCGACCGCCGGCTCGGAGGGCAGCACCGAGAGCCTGAAAAAATGGCCGGGACCAAAACCGCCGCGGCGGTCCCGTACGGTGAAGGCATAGTCGCCATCGGCAGGCGGCGTCCACACCGCGGCCGGATCGCGGTCTGATTTCGAAAGCAGGCTGCGGCCGTCGGCGGCGCGGACGTCGAGCACGGCCTCGGCGTCAGAGCCAACCGCGTTCGCCTCCACGGCGACCAGCAGCGGCTGGACTTTCTTGGCCGTGATCCGCTGGACGAGCTGCTGGTCCGCCGCCGTGAAAATTCCGCTGGCCACCAGCGGCGGCTCGATCGGGCCGGCGGCATCCTGCGCGGCGACCGGCAGCCGGTCAGTCGCGACGACCGGCAGCTCCACCGTACCTGCGATGCCGGGGAACCCTGCCCAGACGGCGTGCGTCGCGCCGGTCGCGGCCGCATCTGCCGGCGCGACCGATACCGATCCGGCGTCGGCCGGCAGGTTCCAGCCGCTCGCCCCCAGCGTCGTCGTGCCAGACCGCGACACGGCGGCCGGGAGCGCCGCGGCGACGAAGCCGCCGGTGGTCATGGTCAGCCGGTAGACGTGATCCGGTCCGCCGGAGTAGCCGATCGTCTGATTCGGATCGGACGGAAACCCGTAGACCCGCACCACGTAGCGACCGGCACGCGGAGCCTTGAAGACGATCCGCGGATCGAGGCCGCGGGCGTCGAGGTTGCGGGCGAGGTAGCCGCCGCGGTCATCTACGACCTCGAGCACGGCGTCGAGCGGTGATCCCGGGCCGCCATGGGCGTCGACCGCCGCGACGAGCGATTGCCCGGTGGTGAGCTGCACGGCGTAGCCGTCGACGTCGCCCGCCTTTTCGAGCACGCCGTTGACGGTGACCGGCAGCGTCGAGACGGCCTGCGGCTCCTGCGGCCGATCGTTCGGCTCGGCCTCCATCACCTCCGGAACCGAGCCGACGACGAAGTGGCGGATGGCGGCGGCCTCGTGGTCGTCGTGGATCCGCACCCGGTGCACGCCGACGCCATCCGTCGCGACGGCGACGTCGAACGTGCCCTTCTCCTCACGCGGCGTCCAGGTGGTGCCGCCGCGGTCGGTCCAGACGCGGACGGGCCAGCGTGGAAACGAGCCCTCCGCCTTCACGACGACCGTCCCGCCCGCCGTGCCGCCCGCGGGAAAGAGCCGCTTCACCGCCAGCTTCTCGTCGGCCGCACCGGCCCGCGCGGCGCAGAGGCAGGCGGCCAACGCCCACGCGGCCCGGCAGGCGCTGCGACCGGCGATCCCAGCGGCTCTGCACATCAACCCATCAGCTCCCGGATCGGCGTGGGGTCGCTGACCAGGAAGGCCGGCCGGTTGGCGGGCGTGATGTAGTGCTTGCCGGGATCGATGCCCAGCTTCGTGTAGACGGTGGCGACGAAGTTTTCGGGCGACAGCGGCCGCTCATCCGGCGCGTGGCCGAGCCGGTCGGTGCCGCCGATCACCTGTCCGCCAGGCGTGCCGGCGCCGGCGAACAGGATCGACATCGCGCTGCCCCAATGGTCGCGGCCACCCTTCGACTCCCCCTGGAGCGTGGAGATCTTCGGCGTGCGGCCGAATTCGCCGAGCGCGATCACCATCGTCGTGTCGAGCAGCCCGCGCTGCGAGAGGTCGGTGATGAGCGCCGCCACGGCCTGGTCCCAGGCGGGGAGCCGCTGGCGGAGCTTGCCGAAGATGTCGACGTGGTCGTCCCAGCCGGCGTCGTTGATCGTGACGAACGGCACGCCCGCCTCGACCAGCCGCCGGGCGAGGAGCAGCCGCTGGCCGAACTCGTTGCGGCCGTAGGCGTCGCGGGTCGTGTCGGCCTCCTGCTCGATCTTGAAGGCCTGCTGGGCCTCGGGCGTGGTGACGAGGTCATACCCCTGTCGTAGTAGTCATCGAGCACACGAACCGGATCGGCCGCCGCCGGATCGTCGATCCGGGGAAGTCGGTCCACGAGCTTGCGGAGGTCGCGCCGCGCGAGAAACCTACCCTCGTCGAGCCCACGAGGCAGCGACAGGTCGCGGACGCGAAACTCCTTGCCGTTGGGATTGTCTGAGACGACGAACGGGGCGTAGGTGGCGCCGAGGAAGTTGGGACCACCCGACCGCGTCATGCTCGGCATCGAGAAGTAGGCCGGCAGTCCGTAGGGCGCCCGCCGCTCGTACGCCGTGACCGACCCCATGCTCGGATGGAAGCTGACGTAGGCGCCGCAGCCGACCGGGATCCGCGGCGGGGCACCGGTCATCATGTAGTGGTTGCCGGCGCCGTGGTTGCCCTGGTTGTGGTGCACGCTGCGGACGATCGCGTACTTGTCGGCGATGCCCGCGAGCTTCGGCAGGTATTCGGAGATCTGGATGCCCGGCACGTTCGTGCGGATCGCCGCGAACTCGCCGCGCGTCTCGGAGGGGGCGTCGGGCTTGGGGTCGAAGGTCTCGATGTGCGAGGGGCCGCCGTCCATCCAGATGAGGATGCAGTTGGCGGGCTGACGCTGCGGTCCGCCAGCCGGGGGCGTCGCGGCCTGAGACTGCCGCACGAGGCTCACCAGGTCGAGGAAGCTGCCTCCGGCGAGGCCGCCGACGCCGAGCTTGAGCAGCGACCTGCGGCCGAGCACCGCCGCCCGCCGGGCTGCCGCCGCATCTGCGGGCCGCCTGGCCGCGCGGGCATCCGACATGTCCGCATGTCGATCGTTCATCGTTCCGCCTCCGCTTTTTCCCTGCATCATCCGCGCACGTGGCTCGTCGTCCACTGGCTCAGTTGGAATACACGAACTCCGGCGTGTTGAACATCGCCCAGAGCAGATCCTCCGCCACGGCCCGCGGCTTCACCCCCTCGCGGGAAAACTCCGCCAGCGCCGTCCGCCGCTCGTCGTCGTTGGGCAGCCGGGAATAGGCGGCGAGGTAGAGATCCTCCACGATCTCCTCGGGCTTTTTGCCCGCAGCGACGAGCCGGGCCGGCAGCCCCGTGTCGCCCGTCACCTTGCCGTGCACGTGGCTGCTGTTCATCAGGTGCAGCGCCTGCACGACGGTGGCGTCGCCGATCCGCTCGCAGGGCGGATCCTGATTGGCGTCGGGCCGGCCGAAGACATCGAGGAACATCGAGCCGCTGCGGTGCGTCCAGAGCTGGGCCGCGCGGGATCCGGGCGGCGTGCCGGCGTAGCTGCTCGGCACGCCGGTGACGTCGTCGATCGCGTCGGCCACCACTTCCGCCCGCAGCCGGCGGCGGTAGTGGCGGGAGAAGTTTCGCAGGTCGCCGGCGTTGGTCTCGTTGGGCAGCGACGAGAGTCCGTAGAGGTGGCTCTTCATGATCGTGGCGATGAGCCGCTTCTGGTCGAAGCCGTTGCTGCGGAAGTCGGCCGCGAGCGCGGCGAGCAGTTCGGGATTGCTCGGCGGATTCGTGGCCCGCAGGTCGTCGACCGGATCGACGAGCCCCATGCCGAAGAACTGGGCCCAGATCCGGTTCACGGCGGCGGCGGCGAACGTGGGATGGTCGGAGCTGCGGAGCCATTCGACGAGCCGCTCGCGGGGGTCTCCCTCGCCGACGGTGACGGGCGGGCCGCCGAGCGGCTTGGGCGCGAGCACGGCGTTCGTGAGCGGATGACGCACCTCGCCGTCGGGTTTGACCACCACCGCCTCCTCGCCCCCCGAGATCGGCGGCGAGAGGCCGGTGCCCTGGTAGCCGACCCGCGCGAAATAGGCCGCCAGGCCGTAGAAGTCGGCCTGACCATAGACCTCGAAGGGATGCTGGTGGCACTTCGCGCACTCCAGCCGCACGCCCAGGAAGAGCTGACTGGCCATCGTCACGATCTCGTCGGGCGAGCGGCGGTCGCGGTAGATGACGGCGGCGCCGTTCCTCCACACGCTGCCGGTTGCCGTGAGGAACTCGGCGGCGAACCGGTCGTAGGGCATGTTGGCGGCGAAGGCATCGCGGAGGAACGTGTCGAGGGCGAGCGTCGCCTTGATGCCCACGCGGTAGGGGTTGGGCCGCAGCAGGTCGGCCCAGAGATTCGCCCAGCGGTCGGCGTACTCCGGACGCGCGAGCATCTCGTCGACGAGCCGGTCGCGTTTGTCGGGGCTGGTGTCGGCGAGGAACCGGCGGGCTTCCTCGGCCGACGGCAGTCGGCCGATCGCGTCGAGCGACGCCCGCCTGAGGAACGTGGCGTCGTCGGCCGCGCCGCTCGGCAGCACGTTGACGTCGCGCAGCTTCTTCCAGGCCAGCTCGTCGATGATGTTCCGCGTCGGCACGGCGTCCCAGGCGCTCGCAGCGATCGCCCCCGCGCGGGGCACGATCGTGTTCCAGGTGGCGATGTGGCCCATGTAGCGGACCATGATGCTCGCCTCGCCGGGAAACGTGCCGGCGGTGAGCGTGCCGTCGGCGGCGACGCGAACGACGACCGGCTCGTTGGACTGGTATGCGGAGACGGCGGTCACGTCGCGGGCCGAGCCGTCGGTGTCGTGGGCGGTGACGGTGAGCTTCAGCGACTCGCCCGGCTGCATCGGCCGCGACTCGGGCCCGATGGTGACGTGCGAGAGCCGCGGGTCGTCGGGGGCGGCACGCGGCAGGCCGGCCTCGATCCACCGCACCAGGAGCTTCACGTCGTCGCCGTCCGGATCGAGCTTTCGCCCGCCCCCATGGGGGACGGTGGCCGTGCCCTTGGCCAGAAGGAGGCTCTGCAGCGGCGCGGATGTGGAGATCCGCCGGCCGCGGCCCTGGGCCGCCAGCGCGTAATAGTCGCCGTCGGGATCGAAACCCAACAGCGACAGTGAAAAACCGTTTTGGCCGCCCGACTTGCCGTGGCAGGCGCCCTGGTTGCAGCCGCGGGCCGTGAGGATCGGCATCACGTCCCGCTCGAACGTCGGCCGCTGCGGAATGTCGGCGGCCCGGACGGTCGCCATGAGGCAGGCGATCGCCGCAAGGCAGGCCAGTCGGCGACGGGCCGAAGGAGGGAAGGCAGGCATGGCAAAGGGGCCTCTCGCACGGCCGCCGGGCAGCCGACGACGCTGAACGATCCTACCACTTGTATCGACCGGTTTTCGGTTGACGTCGGCACAATTTTGCTAACCCTATGTTACGCTGGGCGTAATGGCAGGCCCGGCTTCCAGCTCCGATCGCGGCCGCCGCTACTTCAAGGAGGTGCGGTTCCAGCAGATTCGCGCCCTGGTGGAGACCGCTCGCACCGGCAGTTTCGCCGCGGCGGCCCGCCGCCTGGGGCTGTCGACGCCGTCCATCTGGCGGCAGGTGCGGGCGCTGGAGGACGAGTATGGCGTGCCGCTGGTCGCGGTCCACGGCCGCGACGTGCGGCTCACGCCTGACGGCGAGCTGCTCCTGGAGGTCGCGTCGCCGCTAGTCGACGGGTTCGACTCGCTGCGGCACGTGTTCGCGGACCGCTCGCGGACGGCCGTCCGCGAACTGCGGATCGCCACGCCGGGCACGATCGTCTCGAGCGTGCTGCACGACACGATCGCCGAGTATTGCCGGTCGCACCCGACCGTGAAGCTGGTGCTCTCCGACGCGCCCTCGCAGTCCGCCTGGGAGATGCTCGAACGGGGCGAGGTCGACCTGGCGATCACCGGCAACCCGTCGGGCCGGCGGCTGCCGGCCCGGCTGACGGTGATCCCGCTGGGCAGCTATCCCTTCCACATCCTCTGCCCGCGGTCTCATCCGCTGGCGACCCTCCCGCGGATCACCCTCCGCGAACTGCTCAAGTATCCGCTGATCGATGCCGGGCCCAAGTCGAGCTCACGGATCCAGTTCGACTACGCGGTGGCCCGCGCAGGGCTCACCGACCGTGTCAACGCGGCCATGTCGGCCCGCCACGACGGCGCGATCAAGAGCTATGTCTCCATGGGGATCGGCATCGCGCTGACGACGCCCCCGATCTTCAACTCACTCTCGTCGCCGACCCGCGGGGAGCCGCTCGTGATCCGCGACGTCTCGCATCTCTTCGGCGACGAACGGATCGTGCTGCTGCACCACACGATGCGGCACGAGCCGCCCCACATCCGTGACTTCCGCGAGGCGGCCGTGCACTCGATGCAGACGTCGCCGAAGGGCTAGTGCGCATCCCGGTTTGGTGGAGCGACGGCTTCGGGGCGGCAAAAGTCTCGTCGCGTGGGCCGAGGCGGCCCACAGCTCCTCGAGCGTTCGCCGACCCCTCGCCTCCGTCTCCAGGTTTGCCAAGTCGTCGCTCCAGCGAAACCAGATGCGCTCTAGGCCGCGCTCGGGTGGCGGGTCACTCCCCCGAGATATTGCCGCGGATTTCGACGTTCGTGCAGCCCTCGGCGGGCACGACGTCGCTGACCGGGCCGCGGAAGATGTTGTCGGCCACCAGGATCGTGTCGCCGCCGGGGGCGAACGTGATCGCCTGCGACGCATGAGGACCGCTCGTAAAGACGTTGCCGCGAATCGTCACGTTGCCATACCGTCCGCCCGGTTCGTGGGTGGTGAAATACACCTCGGCATACCGCTCGTAGTCGCCTGTCACGAAGCTGCGGCGGCCGCGGCGGGGATCGGGCTCGCACTTCGTGGTGTTGTCGACGAACACGTTGTCGGCGAGCACGAGGTTCCGCGGCTGGTTGATCCAGGAGCCCCGGCCGCCGTTGCGGAACGTGTTGCCCACGATCGTCACGTCGGTGCACGACTTCTCGACGCTCATCACCCGCGAGCCGTTGGTGCCGTCGACCGTGTTGCCGGTGACGACGGCATCGTGGCAGAACTCGGCCAGGAAGAAGGCCCCCATCCGCGAGCCGGTGATCTGGTTGCCGGCGAAGACGATGCCCCGCGATTTCTGGATGTGCATCGTGTCGCCGAGCGCCCCGAGCCGGCAGCCGCGGACGATCACGTTCGCGCAGGCCACGAGGTCGATCGCTCCCTTGCCAGGCCCGCTTCCCGCCGGCGCGTAGAGGGCCAGGTGGGCCTGGAAGAGGTCGGAAATGAGCTTCGTCGCGGGTCCAGCGTCGGTTGTGAACACCAGCGGCGGACCATCCTGTGTGTCGGCGATCCGGATGAACTCCGGCGTGCTCTCCACGACGAAGTACCGCCGACCGCGGACGACGTTGGCGGGCAGCGTGTCGCCGAAGAAGCAGACCGTGTCGCGGCCGTTTTCCCCCTTCTTCGACAGCGGCAGCGGCGGCACGTTTTCGAATCGCACCCGGTCGTCGCCCGCCACCATCCGCACGGGGCCGCGGACGAGGTCGTGGCGGAAGTACTTCGCGGCCAGCGCCCGCTCGCGGTCGCCGTAGTCCTCCGGCCAGACCGTGATCTGCCAGAGGTAGCCGTAGTCCCACATGAACTTGCCGCTCCGCTCGAGCGTGCAGTTCTCCACCGTGACGTTGCGGGCGAACGTGGCCACCTCGCGGTCGCTCCCCGGCGCGACCGCGCCGAGCACGGTGACCACGCCGCCGGCGACGCCGGCGGAGGTGATGTCACGGAACGTGAGGTTCTCGCTGTGGCCGCCGGCCGATGTGGTGACGAGGATCGCCCGGGTGTTGGCGTTGGGCTCCCACGCGTTCTCGGGCTGCGACGGGTCGAAGACGTGGCCTGCGAAGTGGCCGCCCTGCCAGGTGAAGTCGTGGAGATTCTCGCCGGCGAAGAGCACGAGCCGGGCCTTGTCGCCGAGCCGCTCCGGCATGATGAATCGCGCCCCATGGGCCGACACGGTGGTGTGCGACACGAGCGGGATCGGAGCCGCGCCGTCGAGCCGGTAGTCGCCGGGGGGGATCGTGACGTTGCCGCCGGCCGCCAGCAACGCCGCCAGCCGGGGAGCGTCGTCGCCGCGGGCGATCGTCGTCGCGAACAGCACCAGGGCGAGCGTGAGGCATCTCATCGTGACGGTCCTTGCAACTCGTGGCGGGACGGATCGAGGGTGGGGGGCCTTGTCGCATCAGCGATAGTTTTATGACAGATTCCCGCTAGCGTGCGGCCTGGTCGCGAAACGACAGCCGCAGCCGCGTTTCCTTCCGCAGCGTGGTGTCGAGCCAGAGCGTGCGACCGTCCCACGCGTACTCATTGGGATCGAGCGCACGGCCATCGAGCTCAACATGGTCGAGCGCGGGCGGCGCTCGCTCGAATTCGAAGACCGGATGCACACAGGGGGTTGCGGGGCTGATCGCAAGCGTGACGAGGGGCTGCTCGACCGAGAGCAGCGTGGCCCGCCGCTCGGTACTGTAGGCGGGGCTCCGCAAGCGGGCGCCCTCGGCGGCGACGGCCGGAGGCGTCGTGAAGCTGCGAGACCACTCCAGCAGCCGTGCGTCGTCGGCGTCGCTCATGCCGATCAGCCAGGCCCAGTGCTGCAGCTGCATCTTCCGCGTGACGCCGACCGCGTCGGGCATCTCGGCCACGCGGCTTTCCAGCGGCGTCGGCCGACGGTGGCCCCAGGTCATCATCGCGTTGTGCGCGGGAGTCGTCGCGGCGCGGTCGTCGATCGAATGGCCGGTGGGCTTGTCGCGGGCCAGCGGCAGATGGTTGCCCCAGTAGAACGGCGTCACCATCCGGCCCTCGCTGAAGAACGGGCGATACGCCTGCACCGGCAGCCGCGTCCAGCCGGGGTTGAAATAGACCGCGGCAGCCGTGTCGAGGGCGTGGAAGCGGATGCGATAGGTCGGCGGCATCGCCCCCGAGAGCAGCTTCTCGTAGTCGCGTTCCTGGTCGAGGATCGGAAACTGCAGCTCGCGCTTCGTGCCGTCGCGGAAGAGCACGTCCACGAGCCGTTCCGGCAGCATCCGCAGCGGGTAGCCCGCGGGCGGCGTGAGGATGAGCAGCTCCTCGAGCTCGTATTCGGCGCCCGGCTCCGCCAGCAGGCTGACGCCGCGGGTGCCAAAGCCGTCGGGATAGAAATAAAAATCCTCCGTCACCCTCTCGCCCCAGACTTTGTAGTCCAGGTCGCAGGGCTGCGCCGTCCAGCGGACGTGCACCCGGGCGGGGGTCGACTCGACGATCTCCACCCGGCTGCGGCGGAGCTCCTTGTCGGACGCCGCGTCGACGCAATCGCGGCCGTCCGGCCGCCGCGGGGCCTCCGCGAACTCGAAGTTGAGCGCCGTGTTGTGCTTCCCGGCCCAGAAGGGCGTGTAGGCCGCGCCCCGCCAGAAGACGAACCGCGAGCCGTTGGGCAGCGAAACGACCACGTCCTGCCGCTCCGGCGGCCAGGCCTTCTCGTAGGGGATCTCGGTCACGCTGTCGGGCCCCGCATAGGCGAGGATCGGATGGTCGTAGCGGAGCTTCGTCTCGATGGCGCCGAACGCGGGCAGCGCGAGCGGCTCCCGCACGAGCATCGTCGTGATCTCCTCGTGCCACAGCTCCCGGCCGTCCGCGTCGCGGATGGCCACGTGCAGCGTGTCGCGATCCCTGGCGAATGAAGGCGGCGGCACGGTGAACGCCCGCTCGGCCCGCACGCCCCGCTCGAGCCCGATGGCGGCCGTCGCCCGGCGCTGTGGCGCCGAACCGAACCAGGCCACCGCCTCCGTGCCGGGCCGGTCGCTCGCGGCCGAAAAGGCCGCCACGATCACGTTCGCCCGCTGCCGCGGGCCGAGCACGAGCCAGTCCGCTGGCGGCAGGATCGTACCCAGGTCGACCGGATTGATCACCGGATCGGCCGTGGCCTCCGCAGCCGCCTCGAACGCCGGACGCTCGACCTGCCAGCGGCCGCGCTCGACGCCGCGTCCGGCCGCATCCTGCGCGAACAGCACGACCTCATCCGGCGCCGGCACCGCCTGGAAGCTCGCCCTCGCGGTGAAGGGGGAGCCGCCGGCGAGCTCGAGCTCACGTCGTTCCACTTCCCTGCCGTCGCGGCAGGCCGCGAGCCAGTGCGGCGGCGGCGGATCCCCGGCGGCCGAAAACTGCACGACCACCGCCAGATGCCCCACTCGCTGCACGCCGAAGGGCGGCCGCCACGCGTGGCCCGGATCGAAGTGAAACGTCGGTGCGACGCTCACGGGCTCGCGGCCGACGCAGTCGCTGCCGGGGTGCTCGGAGAGAAACCGCACGTCTTCGGCTGCGAGCGAGTGGTCGTAGATCTGCAGCTCGTCGAGCAGCCCCCGCAGGTGCGACCGCACATACCGCCAGGCGTCGCCGTCACCGCGGCAGCCGATCCGCAGCACGCTCCCCGGCGCATCGGGCAGGAGCGCGAAATCGCCCCCCTTGAACGTTCCCTTGTCCGCAGGCTGCTTGCCCTGGCCGTCCACGAAGAGCGTCAGATGCGGCGCGTGGCCGGCCCGGTAGGTCACGGCGACGTGGTGCCACTGGCCGTCGTTGGGCACGAGGCCGTTGCTGGCACGGAAGTTCGTGATCCACTCCCCCTGTCCCTCGCCGGCGACCTGCAGGCCCTCGATGCCGAAGAGGCCGAAGAACTTGTCGGGGGCCGCGGTCTTGTCGGGCCGCCCCTTGAAGAGCACCGGGCACTCCGCGTAGTAGCAGCCGACGTGCACCCAGGCCGCGATCGTGAAGTCGCGGCCGAGCTCGATCGCCTCGGGATTCGTCACTTCGATGCCGGCGTCGGCCCGCTCGATCACCACGGCGCCGCCGACGCGGCCTGGGACGAATCGCGGGGTGCGGGTGGCGTCCACCGGTCTGCCGTCGTGCCGCCCCGCGGCGTCCCGCAGGTCGCCGTCAAAGCGGAAGTGCGCGACGAGTCCGCCATGGGCGGCCGGCGCGGCCGCCAGCACGATCGCGCCGAGGATGGCGGAGATCGGCCCGGCATGCCTGATCGCGTTGGTCGTCGCGCTGCGCATCGGTCGCGTCCGGGGCAGGGGGTGTCGGTCAGTCCGTCACGGTGGGGCCGGTATCGACCGCCTCGAAATCGCGGCCGCGAATCCGTTTGAGCGTGGCGACCGCCTCGTCGTTCCAGAGCGGGCTAGGAACGCCGGAGAGGAACCAATCGCCACCATTGTCGGCCAGCAGCATGCCATAGGCCTTCAGCGCGCGGATCACGACGACCGCCTCGCGCGGGAAGCCCCGCTCGGGATAGTCGGCCCGCAGCCGCATCCGCAGCCCCATCGGCGGCAGACCGCGGTTCCGAGACGAACTGGCCCAGTGGGTAGCGGGGGCGATGCAGCCGCGCTGCGTGTTGCGGCAGGTGAACCGCAGCGCATGGCGGATCTCGCCCCGTTCCATCACCTCGTCATGCCGCACGAGTCCGGGAAAAATCGGCAGCCCAGCCGCGTCGGCCGACGTCCAGCCCGCGGGCCGCAGCGTGTTTGACGTGAGGTCGAAGATGGCGCCGGATCCCGCCCGAAAACTCTGCCCCTCGCGATGCGTGCCGAAGGTTTCGTAGAGCCGCTTGTTGGCGACATCGATCACCAGGACATGCCGGTCGCCCGTGCTCTTTTCGCCGCCCTCGATCGGGGCGTCGAGCGGAATCGGGTAGGGCCCTGGATCGCTCTCGTCGGCGTATTCGAACCGCACGGGCACCCGCTGCTGCTCCGGGCCGACTGCGATGAACGGGATCCCCGACGGCACGCCCTGCCAGGTGGTGCCGTAGTCGGGATGCAGCGGCCGGTCAGCGCCGATCGCCGCCACGAATGTGGCCGATCGCTCGTGTACCGGCAGCCGCGAGATGTCGCGGTTCCAGGGGTTGTCGGCCGGAAAGATCTCCACGTCGCCGAACGGCGTGACCAGCACCGGCCCACGGGGCCGATCCTGCCCGCAAGCGCGGCGGGCCGGCACCGCGACGCCGGCTGCGACGCACGCCGCCAGGCGGATCAGGCACGTGCGCCGCCCCGGGCAGGCGGGCCGACGAGGGGCAGCGTGCATCGATCGCAGCCGGTCGTTCATCTCGTCAGCACCTCGACGTCGGTGACCGCGCCGCGGAGCAGGGGCTTCAGGCCGGCGGCCGTGAGCTGGTTGGCGGCGTCGGCGTCGGCCTCCAGGCGGGCCTTGAAGAACAGGAGCGTGGCGGCACGGACCACGGGCTGCACGTCGCCGCGGGTCGACGACGGAAGCCCGCGGCGGCTCGACCCGGTCGAATCGGAGAAGTCGACGTGCCTGGCGTTGGCCAGCCAGATGAACGCGTGCCCGCCCGGCGGCCACAGGGCGAAGCCGTCGCGGCGGTTCTCCGCCGGCAGCCCGGCCTGCTGCCCGTCGAGCGATCCGGTGATGCCCAGCAGCGGCACCTGCAGCGATCCAAAGCTCTCGCGGATGAAGAACGGCTCGCCCACGCCCTGCGGCGACAGCGCCACGCCGCAGGTCACGCGGCGATCGCGGAGATCGGGAGCGAGCCCCGCACCCGGCTCCACCCGGGGCGTGAGCCAGTCGACCGCGGGCCGCATGCCGCACACGACCATGGTGGTGAAGGCTCCGAAGGAATGGCCCAGCATGCCGACCCGCGCGAGATCGAGCCGGCCCCGCAGCGCGTCGTGCATGCGGTTCCACTCCTCGGCCCGATCGAGGGCGAAGCTCACGTCCTTCGGCCGGGTGAGGACCTCGCGGGCGTCGCGGGTCATGTCGGCGAGATTCTTCGTGAACTGAAAGCCCCGCGTGAACCGCTCGCGATTGCTGCCGACGTGCTCGAGGCAGAGCACCGCGTGGCCGTGCGAGGCGAGATGCCGCGCCTGGGCGAGGTGGGTGTCCCAATCGCCCCCTGCGCCGTGCGACACCACGACCACGGGATGCGGGCCGCCGGCCGAGGGCAGATGCACTTTCACGGGAACCCTGCGGCCACCGCCCGCCGGTTTGCCCGGCACCTGCGGTGCGTCGCGGGTGGCGTCGACCAGATCGGGAAACTCGAGCGACTGCACGACGAGCGGCCCCGGCGCCGAAGGGTCGGCGGCGGCCAGCGGCTCCGGCGCGACCAGCAGCAGGGCCACGATGGCACACGACGTCTGGATGACGGCGGCGGGCAGATTCATGAGCGCAGGCGGGCGGGGTCGGTGGGCCCTCGGACCTCGCTGGTATACACCCTGGCCGTGCCGGCGTGCTCGCGGCCGCCCAGCGACATGTGCGTAACGGGGATTGCCCGCGGGGCAATCAGCAGTCGTCGCGGGCCGCGGCCCATACGTCGGCCGGATCCGCGAGCGGCGGCTCCGGCCGTGACGCTCCTACTTCTTCCCGCGGGCCGCGTCAAAATTGTCCCGCGCCGCCTCGATCGCCGAGCTGGGATCGGCGTCCTCGGCAGTGGGCGTCGGCTTCTTGCGCCTCGCGGGGCCTGGCTGCTGATAGCTGCAGCCGATGTCGACAACCAGGGACAGAAACAGACAGGACAGGATCAGAGCACGCACGCGAGCCTCCTCCGACAATGAAAGCGTGTCGAAACCGGCCGGGGGAATCCCCGCCGGCCCGCCGCCAGGCCTGGGCCGGTCATTCCACGTCTGCTGGGTAGGCGTCCTTGATGGCGTTGAGCGACGCCCAGACGCCCCACTGGATGCCCATATTGACCGGCTTCACCGAGCCGTCGGCCATGACCACGTTCAGGACGTTGAAATGCCAGCTATCGGGCCCCGGCCAGTTGCAGTTTGGTCCGTAGGCCGAGATGAACGACGGCGGAAACATGTGGGGAGCTCCGGCGGGAAGCCAGGCAGCCGCCGCCCGCGTCGTGCCGTCGATGTACTTGTACTTGCTCGTCTCGCAGCACTCCCCCGCGTAGCCATTGAAGAACAGGGCCGCGCGAAACACGCGGTTGTTGTCGTCGCCCCGATAGAGGCCCGTACCCGATGTGTTGATCGCTCCGGTCTGTTGCCCGACGCTCGTCACCTCGGCCACCGCGATCGTCTTCGACGTGCCGTCCCGGATGTCGGAGACCTGCCGGGAAAACGTCTGCGTAAACATGCCGGCGAAGTCGCCACCCCGCGTGAAAGCGGCATCGTGCGTGCTGTTGAGCCCGGCCGTCGTCCACCAGTGGTAGCCTTCCGAGGCAGCGTAATTCGTGTAGGAGAAATTCCGCGTCGAACTGAGCGCCGGACGATAGTCGCTCGGGCACAGCACCGAGTTGATCTTGGTGCCCAGGACGGCCGGGGGCGACGCGGGGGTGATGGGAAAGGTCACCGCGGTCACGTCGCTGTAGAGTTTCTGCTCTTCCATGAAGGGCAGGATCAGCGTCAGCCAGCTCCAGTGCTTGAGCTTCTCGCCGCCCACCGGCACGCTCGCGCCGGCGACCGTTTCCAGAAATGCGACCGGCGGGTAGCGCTTCTTGGAGTCGAGGTAGTTGTTCAAGCCCAGGCCGACCTGCTTCAGGCTGTTGGTGCAGGCCGACCGACGGGCGCTTTCGCGGGCCGTCTGCACCGCAGGCAGCAGCAGGCCGACGAGCACGCCGATGATGGCGATGACGACGAGCAGTTCGACGAGCGTGAAGCCCCGCGCCGCCGGCCGGTGGAATGATGGAGTGACCATGAGACCTACCCTCCTCGATGTGATGTGCCGCCCTACCAGCAATGAGCAATCGATGATTGAATTGCCCGGCCACGACGCCGCAGCCGGCCTGCACCGTGGGCACGAATCCAGAGGATTCCGCCCCCCCTCTCGATGGAGTGATGTTAGCCGTTCGTTAGCCCCCCCGCAAACCCTCCCGCACCCGACAGCCCTTTCGCGCCCGGAAGGTCAGCCCGCCACGGTGACAGCCTGCATGCCTGTATGCTGGCAGCATCCACGGGCGGGAACGCCGCGGCCCACCCGGCCCTTGCGGCCGTGCAGCCAGACGCCGTCGCAGCCCGCACACGAGGACCTCCATGCGCCATCGAGGCTCCCATAGCTCCCGCGGGGCGAGCGGCCCACCCCGGCTCGACCGCCGCGGCATCCTGCTCTCGGCCGCGGGGCTCGGGCTCTCGTTCTGCCTGCCGGCCCTGACCGCCCGCGCGGCCCGCAGCCGCGGCGCGGAGCGGCCGCGGTCGCTCCTGGCGATCTGGCTGGCCGGCGGACCGAGCCAGTTGGAGACATTCGACCCACATCCCGGCACGTCGATCGGCGGCCCCACGCAGGCGATCGACACCGCGCTCCCCGGCGCGAGGATCGCCGCCGACTATCCGCGCACCGCGGAGGTGCTCGACCGGTTCGCGGTGGTGCGGTCGCTGGTCTCGAAGGAGGGCGACCACGAGCGCGGCATGTACACGGTGAAGACCGGCTACCGCCCCGACCCCACCGCCGTGCATCCGGCGCTCGGCGCGATCGCCGCCCACGAACTGCCCACTCCTGGCCTCGAAATCCCGCGGTTCATCGCGCTGGGCCGGGCGGAGTTTCCGTCGCGGGGCGGCTATCTCGGCGCGGAGTTCGATCCCTACCGCGTCACGGTGCCGGGCCAGTCCGGACAGAATCTGCGGCCGCACGTGGCCGCCGACCGGCAATCGCGGCGGCTCGAGGCGCTCGACGCCCTCACGCGGTCGTTCGCGGCGGGCCGGGCCGAGGCCGTCCGCCGCACGCTCCACGACCACACGCTCCAGGAGGCGCTCACGCTCATGTCGTCGGAGCAGCTGGCGGCCTTCGACGTGGCCGCCGAGCCCGTGGCGGTCAGGGATGCCTACGGCGACACCGACTTCGGCCGCGGCTGCCTCGTGGCCCGGCGGCTCATCGAGACCGGCGTGCGGAGCGTGGAGGTCACGCTCCAGGGCTTCGACACCCACGCCCGCAACTTTACCGGCCACACGGCACAGGCGGCCACGCTCGATCCGGCGCTGGCGGCCCTCGTCCGCGACCTCGAAGACCGCGACCTGCTCGACTCCACCGTTGTGCTCGTGATGGGCGAGTTCGGCCGCACGCCCACGATCAA
>JBIJCD010000317.1:0-4596 GCA_044344895.1 Pirellulales bacterium
TCACTCAGCTGCTCGGTCGACGCGTCCTGGCCGCGAATTCTCGCTGGTGCGGCAGCCGGGCCTCCCGGACAGACGACGCATCCGCGATCTGGGCTCGAAGGCCATCTTTTACGTCAAAGGGCGGGTGCCGCTGCATCTCAAGGTCGACAGCTTCGACCTGTTTGACGGCGTGGCATGGCGGTCGGAACAGCTGTCGGAGAGCGTTCCCGCCTTGTCGATCGAAGACGTGCAGGGGCGGCCGTGGCTCACGATCGGCCGGTCGCGTGCCTACGACTTCTTCGCGGTGCCTGAGACCCACGCGGTCAAGGTGGTCGGCCTGGATACCAACCGGATCCCGGCCCCGCACCAGTTGATCGGGCTGCACATCGACCAGGTCGCACAGGCGAATTTCTACCGTTGGGCACAGCCGGACATCATCCAGATCGATCGCGAGAAGCTGCCGGAAACATTGGTGGTGCACCTGCAGTCACGGTGCGCCGATCCGCGACTCGTCGCGCGGCAGCGGCCGTCCTTCGCCGGAGGCCCGGATGAGTGTCGGCAGTATGGCTGCGATCCCCGTTCGCAGCAGATCGGCGCCTTGGTCGAGACCTGGGTGGAGGGACTGCCACGAGGCTGGCGACAGGTCGAGTGCGTTGTCGAGCGAGTGCGGCGGGAGTACGTGCTCGATCCGGCGGCCCGCATCTCGCCGCACAGTGAACATGCAGTGGCCGACTTCATGTTGGAAACCAAGCGCGGGCCCGATTACCTGTTCGCGGCGGCAACCGCCTGGTCGCTGCGGTCGCTCGGCTATGCGACGCGACTCGTG
Source organism: Pirellulales bacterium (assembly GCA_044344895.1). Classification (GTDB taxonomy): domain Bacteria; phylum Planctomycetota; class Planctomycetia; order Pirellulales; family UBA1268; genus CAMCQY01. Next base: position 806 of record JBIJCD010000317.1, read on the forward strand.
GGAGGATTCCACGCCGATGCCCGTCGATACGACCGACGTGCCGACCACACGCCGGTCTTGGCGACCGACGTGCATTTTTGGGTGGAGGTCCATGCGGGACTCGACCAATGGATCCCGCTTGAGCCGACTCCCGGATACAAGCTGCTGTCACCGCCGCTGACGACCGTCGATTGGGCGATCAAGCCGATCGAGGCGGCGATCCACGCGATGCTGGCGCATCCCTTCATCGTTGCGGCCATCGCCGTGGCGGCGGTGCTCGTCGTTCGCAGCCGTGCGCGTATCGCAGACGCGTGTGATGAGTTCTGGGGCACGATCCGGCCCAGCCGCGATGAGCGTGAGTCGCTGCTCCGGCTCCTGGCGCTGCTCGATCGACGCTGCAATCGGTCGGGCCTGAGGCGGCCGGCGCACGCCACGCCCTCCAGTTGGCTCGCGGCGTTGAGCGGCCGCGGCGATCCGACCACCCGGGGGTACCGATCCCAGGACGTCGAGGCGTTCATCGCGCTGGCCGAGCAGGCTCTCTATGCGCCGCGGCTCCCGACTGGCCGAGCGGTCTGGGCGTTTCGCCTCGCCACGGACGTCTGGTCCTGGCGGAATCTGGCTGCAATTCGGGCATGCCAGCTCCGGTCGGTCTCGGTGGAAAGGGGTGTGCGATGATCGGAACGTGCTCTGAAACGGCCACAGACCTCGAGCGCGTGGGGGCGATTCGGGATCGGCTCGACCACGTCCTGAAGGGAAAGCGGCACGTCGTGCAGAACGTGCTCATATGCCTGCTGGCGCGCGGGCACATCCTCTTGGAGGATCGACCTGGCCTCGGCAAGACGACGCTGGCAAAAGCGCTGGCCGAATCGCTGGGTGGGCGATTCGCCCGGGTGCAATGCACGCCCGACCTGCTGCCGAGCGACATCACCGGATTCAATATCTTCGATCAGAAGACCCGTGAATTCGAGTTTCGTCGCGGCCCCGTGTTCTCGGACATCCTGCTCGCGGACGAGATCAATAGAGCTACGCCGCGGACGCAGAGCGCCCTGCTGGAGGCGATGGCCGAACGGCAGGTGACGGTAGATGCGGAGCGATTCGCCTTGTCGGACGAGTTCTTTGTGATCGCCACACAGAATCCACACGAGCAGCACGGAACTTATCCGCTGCCCGAGGCCCAGTTGGATCGCTTCGCCATGAAGCTCGAGATCGGCTACCCATCGCGCGACGACGAGCGAGAGATGCTGCAGGCCGCGATCGGGAGCCCCACCCCGACTCACCACGGCCAGCTCGCACCGGTGCTGGGGCCAGGCGAACTGGCCCGAATGCAGGCGGCGGTGATGGCAACCCCTGTGGCGGCGCACGTCCAGGACTATCTCGTGCGGCTCGCGGAGGCGACCAGGAGCCATCGTGACATCGCCCTGGGCGTGAGCCCGCGCGGGCTCCTCACCTGGCAACGGGCGGCCCAGGCAAAGGCCTTCCTATCGGGCCGCGGATTCGTCACGCCGGACGACGTTCAGCAGGTGGCTGGTCCCGTGCTCTCGGTGCGGCTGGGCATCGACAGGCCGGATGCGGCGGCCGTGATCGCCGCGATCGTGCACAGCGTGGAGGCACCGACGGCACCATGAGTCAACAAGCCCACGTGGCGAGCGATCACCAGGCGCGTGCACGGTTGCTGCGCCGGGCCGGGGTGATAGGCATGATCGTGTGCCTGCTGCCGGCGTGTGTCGGATGCGTTGGCACGGCCGAGGAACATGTCGAGGAGCCCCACCTGCGGCCGCCGCATCACCCTGAATCGTTCCGGGAGGCGATCGCCGACATCGATCGTCGCCGCGGTGCACTGGCGGGCGGCGACCTGGAGCAGGCGGTGCGGGACCGCCAGATCCAGGAGCTGTCGGACATCGTCGGCTGGTTACCGGCGCTCGCTGCGGAGACCGACCTGTGCCGGCGAGAATGGGATCGCGTCCAGGCCGTTTCTCGCGGACTGTCCGCGATGCTGGGGCAAGGCTCGCCGGCCTCGGCGATCCTCGACTGGCCCGCCCTGGACGCGGCGGTGCGCGACGCCGTGCTGATCCTCGGCCAGGCGGCGGCCACGCTGCCCGCCGACAGCCTTGAGGAGGGATCGCCGTGACGGAACTGCTGTGGGGGGCCGTGCTGCGGATGGTACAGGCCGTGCTGCAGGCGGCGCCTTTCATCTTCACCGGCCTGTGCATCGCGGGGATGCTCGGCCGCCTGATGGGACCTGCCGACACGCGGCGGCTGTTCGGGTCGAATTCATTCGCCTCGCTGTTGCAGTCGTGGGTCATCGGGATGCTGCTGCCAGGCTGCTCGTTGGGCGTGATTCCCGTGTGCCGACAGCTGAGGGCCAGCGGCATCGCGATCGGCACGATCTTCGCCTTCGCACTTTCCAGCCCGCTTTTCGACCCGCTGTCGTTGCTCTACGGCCTCACGCTGTCGAAGCCATTCACCATCCTCGCCTTCGCTGCGTGCAGCCTGATCGTGGTGACGGTTTCTGGAGCGATCCTCGACCGACTCTATCCTGATACCGAATTGCACGTCGCGGAGCGTCCCATGCCGCCCTATGGCATCAAGCGGATGCTCGCGATTCTCGTGGACATGGCTCGTGAGATCGTGGGCGGGACGGCAGCGCTGATTGGGGTCGGCATCGTGGGCGTCGGCCTGCTGGCCCTGGTCCTGCCCGCGGGATCACTGCAGACGACCATGGCACACGACAACCGCTGGTCGCCGTTGCTCATGACGGCAATCGCGATACCGGCCTATGCGACGCCGATGACGGCGATGAGCCAGCTCGGGTCGATGTTTCAGCACGGCAATTCGATCGGTGCGGCCTTCGTCCTTTTGGCTTTCGGGGCGGGCATGAACCTCGGACTCGTGGCGTGGATGTGGTTGAACTACGGCTGGCGGAAGCTGGCCGTGTGGCTGGGATTGATGCTCGCCGTCGTGGTGGGACTCTCGTACGGTATCGAGCGGCCGCTCTATCCGGTGGATATCGAGCCCGCCGGCCATACGCACGCATTCGATGCGTACTGCGCGCCATTTCCTGCCGGTCATGCCCCCGCTCACGGATTTCCGGCGGAGATCGTCCGTCGCGTTCGGCTCGAGACCCAGCCGCATGAATGGTTCGGGGTGGGGGTGCTCGCCGCACTCGTGGCGACCGGGTTGCTGTTGCGCTGGTGTGATCCGACGGGCCGGCTCGACGTCTGGCTGACGACGAGAGGGGCGCGGGCGTCCGGCAGTGCCAACGGGCGGTTCGACATCGTGATTCCGGGGCCGGTGCTCGCGCTGATGGGACTCGCGGCCATTGTGGCCTTCAGTGTGATCGGCTGCTACGCCTACTACCCTGAGCCGCGGGAATCCCTCGAGGAATTGTCGATCGCCACAACCGAGGCCACGGTTGCGGCCTTGAGCGGCGATCGCGGTCATGCCGAACACTGGATTCCGATCTGCGAAAGCTGGAGCAAGCGGCTGGTGGTCGGCACGTACCTGCGACGGTTTCGTGTGAGTGATTACCATCTCGAGAAAGCGAGGCTCTATCAGGACCGACTCGAGGAACTGGAGCACCTCGTGGAAGACGGGCGGCAGACCGACGACATCCGACGGCATGCGCTGGCCGTCTCCCGGGCCTATTCCCTGCTGTCGCGTTCATTTCGGGAGGAGCCGCTGGATTGACCAATGCACACGCGGCGTTCACCCGCTCCACCATCCGACCAGCTTGGCGATCTCCAGCGAGAGGATGATCGCCACGCCCATCAGCGACTCGCCGGCGATCAGTCCGCTCGACACCGGCACCGTGT